>JADJCA010000027.1 GCA_016703425.1 Myxococcales bacterium | reverse complement strand
GAGTCCCATGAGCCATCACGACCACGAGCACGCAGACGACGGCGCCGTTCTTCAGTCACGTTTCATCGACGGCGTTTACGCGGGGATCTTCCTGGCTCGTCTTCTTCACCGTCGTCACGGTGGCCGTTTCGTACGTCCACCTTGGCCCCGCCAACCTGGCCGTCGCCATTGCGATCGCCTCGGTCAAGGCGACCCTGGTCGTTCTCTTTCATGCACTTGCGCTGGGACGGTGGAGTTCAACCCAGCTGATCCTCGTCAGCACGCTAGGCTTTATTGGGATCTTCTTCGCGTTCACGTTCACCGACACCGAGTGGCGGACTAGCAATACAGCGACACGCAGGGGCACCCGAAGATCCTGCCGGCGATGGGACACCGGCGCCGGGCGGGATGCCGCCGCGTCCGGAGAAGAAGAAGGACCACGGCGCGCCGCCGGCGCGGCGGGTCACGGCCAGACGGGCGCTCCCCGCTGGGCACGACAAGGCGGCCGCTCCGGGCGAGCTCCGCGCCGGGCAGCACTGAGAGACCTCCACGCCCGGTTGCCGTGCGTTTATCGGCGACGGAATGCTTCCGACGCAGCACTGATCCATCGGCAGGGTTCGCCCTGCCATCGCGGCATCACGCAGTCGGAAGACGCGGCGCGTGAGGCCACGCGCGCGCGCGACATAGTCCACGCCGAGGCGGTCTACGGCACCTCGGGGTCGTCTTCGCGCGGCGATCGCTGTCGTGGACGGTTCGCGACGACACGCGAGTGCGCTGGTGGCGCACCATGGGCACCGCTTCTGCAGCGTGGGGCCCTCGGCCGCACACGCGTGAGTGGATCGTTGGTGGAGAAGGTTCAAGCACGAGAGTCAACCTCTCCCCCTCCCCGTAAACGTGGACGTGCCCGGGCCGTGGACGGCTCCCGCCTCTTCCTCCCGCACCGTCTCGGCCTGCTCGCGCTCATCGTCTCTTGCTTGCCGCTCGCGGTGGGTTGCGACGGCGACGACCAACGCGCCAACGAAGCCGCGCTCAGCTCGACAGTGCTCGTTCCGGGGACGACCACCGGCCAGCTCGAGGTCACGCCCGCGGGCTCGGTCTCGTACGCGATGCCCGTCGCGCTGGCGCCTGGGATCTCCGGGGCCAGTTGCCGTCGCTGTCGATTCAGTACTCGAGCCACGGCGCCAACGGGATTCTCGGTCAGGGCTTCTCGCTGTCGGGCCTATCGGTCACTCGCGCCGTGCCCGCGCACGGGGCGGAGGACAGCGGAGCGCCGACGTCACCATTACGAGCAGCGATCGGTTGTGCCTCGACGGGCAGCGGCTCGTAGGCGTCGGCGGCCGGTACAACGTGGACGGCGCCGAATACCGCACGGCGCGCGAGTCGTTCTCGCGCATTCGGCAGGTCGGCGAGAGCTTCATCGTCGAGACGATGAGCGGGCAGGCTCGAGTACGGCACGACGTCGGACGCGCGCATCGCGGTCGTAGGCGTCAGCGGGACCGTTGAAGATGCGCGGCTGGGCACTCTCGCGCTCGAGCCGATCGCTTCGGCAACGCGATCGTGCACAGCTACGCGCAAGACTTGGCCAACGGCGACTACCGGCCGACGACGATCGAGTACACGGAGAACCTCGCGGCGGGCATCGCGCCGACGTCGAAGGTGGAGTTTCGCTACCGACCGCGAGAAGACGCCACGGCCGCGTACGTGGCTGGCGCGACGGTGACGACGACGCAGCTTCTTCAATCGATCGCGTCGTTTGAGGGGGGCACAGAGTTTCATAGCGTCAACTTCGAATACGGCGCGACGGGCCAACGCGGCCGCGCGCGCCTCGTGTGTCGGTACAAGAGTGCGCAGCGGAGCGAAGCGGCCCGAACGCAGGTCAGACGACGTGCTTGCCGCCGACGCGCTTCGAGTGGACGGAGCAGCACTCGCTGTGGGCGATGCCGCTCGAGACGGCGCCGAACGTCACGGGCCTCTTGAGCACGGCCATCAGCGGCGACTTCAACGGCGACGGCCTCAGCGACTTGGCGCAGCTCCAAGGGGGCACGGTCTCGCTCAACCTTGGTCTGGCCTGATGGGCGGCGATTTCTCGGTGGACGTCGTGGGGGCGCGGGCTTCTTCGGGGAGATGCTTGGCGGCGATTGGAACGGCGACGGCAAGACCGACTTGCTCGATGTGCGCAGCGACGGGTCGGCGTACGCGTGGACCTCGAGCGGCGCGGGCTTCACGACGTCGCTCTTCGCGGGAGGCATCAGCGACACCAAGCGGCTTCGCGTGGCGGACTTCAACGGCGACGGCCGGAGCGATCTCTTCCGCCTGACACCGAGCGGCCAAGCGTATTTCCACCTCTCCGAAGGCGGGACGACGCGCGGCCCGTTTCTCGGCCCCTACGGGCTGGTGCTCGACAACCTGCGCCTAGGCGATCTGGATGGCGACGGGCGCGCGGACTTGCTGCACGTGAAGGGCGGTCAGTTTTGGGTGCACCGCGCCTTCAACGAGGTGTCCGTGGACGTGCTCGATCGCTTCGATGGCGAGCCGATGCCGGGGCGACCACGCGCGACTTTCAATACGACGCGACGGGGACGCGGCTCGACGTCTCGCTCTCGAACGGCAGGAGCGGCTTCGACGCTTTCGTCAAGCTCACGGACCGGAGCAAGGCGCCGACGCGGTACGCGACGACGCGCGTGTATCCGCGCACGCAAAACCCGTGGGGCTATCCGGTGCACACGACGGGCGGGCGGCGCAGTTTTGCGCGGGGCTCGGCTCGATGACGGCGGCGGCGACGCACAAGCAACAGCTCTTGAGCTACTGCGACAGCAATCAGCCTTGGTGCCGCGTGTACACGAGCGGCGCCGTGGATTGCAGCGAGAGCAGCCGCTGCGTCGTCTGGTCGGATCCGGGCGGCACCGGTGGCGCATCGCTGCGTCCCTTGGACGGCGATGGTGCTGGCGGGCCCAGCGATCCAGGTCCCTCCGATCCGTATGGCGGGCCACCGGGCGCCGAGTGGGAGACCGTGGCGTCGCGGGATACGGGGTATTGGGACGCGTCGGCGCGGCACTTCGATCCGGCCGGCGACGTCATCGATTCGGTCGATTGCCAAACGGCGGACACGTCGGAGCAGCAGGCCATCGACCGCTTCAGCATCCAGCTGGCGGATCTCGATGGCGACGGAGCGACGGATCTTTTGCAGCGCGGCGATGGCGGGACGTTGCTGTTTGCCAAGAACCGCGTGCAGCCTCACTTCGACGTGGTGCGCGCCATCACGAGCGGCCTCGGAGCTCGCACGGAGATCGACTACGCGTCGCTTCCCGCATCGCCTGGTGTGTACGCACCGCTCGACGAGGCGCTCACGTACCCGACGGTGGCGGCGAACGGCGCGCTGTACCTGGTGCGCGAGGTGCGCGGCTCGGACGGCGCGCGGAGCACCTACCGATACGAGGGGCGCGCGCGCGGCTCGATGGCCGCGGCTTGGGCTTTCGCCGCGTCACGATGCGCGACGAGGTCAACCGCATCGAGCTGATGCAGCAATTCCGCGTGGACCTGCCCTTTGAGGGGCGCGTCGAGCACTCGGAGCGACGCTGGAGCGCGCCCGATGGCCGCGTCATTCTCATTGGGCGAAGCCGAAACGACGTCGCGTTTCATCCCGGCTACCCGAAGCCGGGCATCGGAGGCTTCGTCGACGCGGTCGTGCAGACGGGCGCGGTGGAGGAGAGCTTGACCTCTCGGGCGGCACGTTGCCGAGCATCACGACGGTGAGCTCGGGGCACCAAAACGGTAGCCCGAGCACGATGGTGTTGGACGACGGCGCTCGGCGCCGAGGCGCTCCGCAAGACCACGTCGGTCACCTTCCAGAGCAACGAGGCGACGTGGGTTTTGAACTCCATCGTCAGGAGCACCACCACCAGCGAGTGGACCGGCGCTCTGCCCATCGTGCACACGGCGGCGACGACGTACTTCGCCCAACGGCCTCGTCGAAAACGACACCGTCGAGCCCGGCAACGCGGCCTTCGAGGTCACGACGCACTACGACTACGACGCGCTCGGCCACGTGGTCCGAAAGACCGTCTCGGCCGCCGACGGCACGCCGCCGCGCACGGTAAGCACGCAGTACGCCGATCCGCGCTTCATGACGGCGAGCGTGAACCAGCTCGGTCACGCGACCGGCGGGGCGTACGACGGTCGTTTTGGCAAGGTGACGCGCGCCGTCGACGTCAACGGCCTCGTCAGCGAAGACGAATACGACGCCTTTGGCCGAAAGCGCCGGGGCAAGCTCCCGAGCGGCGTCGAGACCACGACGGAGCTTCGCTTCGGCGACGCGTCGTGCCCGCCCTTCGCGGTCGTGTGGGGCGAATCGAAGACCACCGGCGGCGCGACGCAGCGCGCGTACATGGACAACCTCGGCCGCGAGGTCACGACCGAAGTCGAGGGGGTGGGACGGCAAGTGGGTGCGCTCGAGAAGCGCTACGACGCGGCGGGCCGCGTGCGGGCGCAATCGACGCCGGCGTACATTGGCGAGCCGGTCTATTGAGCGAGACCGAATACGACGCGCTGGGGCGCGTGATTCGCGCGACGGCAGCCGATGGCGGTGTCTGGAGCGCTCGATACGACGGTCTGCTCACGGTCTCCACCGACGCGCTTGGTCGCACCGCGCGCTCCGGTCAAGAACGCCGCCGGTTGGGTTGCGCGCAACGTCGACGCGGTCGGCAGCGCCATCACGTTTACGTACGACGCCGAGGGCCACGCGGTGGTCGTCACCGATCCGCGGGACGTCAAGCACACGACGACTTTCGACATGCGCGGTCGGCGCATCAAAGAGACGAGCCCCGACTTGGGCGCCGTGACGCTCACGCACAACGCCTTCGGCGAGCTCGTCAAACAGGTCATGGACGCGACCGGCGCGGCGACGCACTTCGAGTACGACGAATTGGGGCACGTGAAGAAGCGCATCGAGCCCGAGGGCACGACGCTCTACACGTACGACGTCGGTGTGGGCGCCAAGGGCCTACTTGTCTCGAACAGCTCATCGCCACCGGGGCGGGCGCCCTCGCGAGCTCGCGCACGACGACCTTCGACGACAAGAGCCGGCCCGTGGCGACGACGCTCGTCACGCCTGCGAAGTCGTTTACGACCACGAGCACCTACGACGCGCTCTCGAGGCCCGAGACGGTGACGTCGCCGAGCGGGCTCGTGCTCGCGTACGGCTACGACGCGCGCGGCGTGCAGACCTCCATCAAGAACGCCAAGACGGGCGCCCTTTATTGGACCGCCTTGGACGTCACCGCCGATGGGCAAGTGAAGGTTGAGCGCGCGGGCAACGGCCTCGTGACGACGAGGCACATCGATCCGAAGACGGGCCGCGTGCTCGGCATCACGACCCCGAACAAGGAGGGCAGCACCTCGTGCGTGCCGGCGGCGTGCACCATGGACATGGCGTCGTACGACACCTCGACGCAGAAAGACGCCACCGGCTGCACCTTCAACAAGGATAACGGTCGCTCCGAACGCGCCCCCAGCGGATGCAACAGCCCCACGGTCCAGAGCTACTTCACGGGCTACGATCTCGTCGGCAACGTCACCGCGCGCCGCGACTTGGTCACGGGCCTCGACGAGACCTTCACCTACGACGAGCTCAACCGCATGAGGGCCGCGACGCTCGCGGCCAACGGCTCCGCCCTCGAGAAGGCCAACCAGGGCAAGATCGTCTCGTACCACTACGACACCGTCGGTCGCCTCGCCTTCCGCTCCGACCTCGGGCAGTTTTTCTACGACGGGGCGCAGCCGCACGCCGTGACGCGCGTCGTCGGGGACGTCAACGCGACCTTCACCTACGACGCGAGCGGCAACATGCGGACCGGCCACGGCCGCACGCTCTCATGGACAAGCTTCAACAAGCCCGTCCGCGTCGAGTCGGCGACCAAAGGCACCTTCAGCCAGTGGTCCTACGGCCCCAGTCACGAGCGACTCCGCCACGAGCAATCGAACGGCAAGGTGACGACGCACGTCTCCGCCGCCTACGAAGAGGTCCAGAAGGGCGCAGACCTCGATCAGGTCCACCGCATCAGCGCGGGACACGGTCTTGTCGCGGAGGTAACCCTCGTCGGGCAAGCCGCCGCGAACGAGCGCGCCGTGTACTTCGGCACCGACCACCTGGGCTCCGTCACCGTCGTCACCAACGAAGCCGGCGACGTCGTGCAGCGCCTCGGCTTCGACGCCTTCGGCAAGCGTCGCTTCGCCAGCGGCGGCGACGACGTAAGCGGCATCCTCAAGAGCGATCTCACCCAGCGCGGCTTCACCGGCCACGAGATGCTCGACGACCTCGGCCTCGTCCACATGAACGCCAGGCTCTACGATCCGCTCTTCGGCGTCTTCCTCTCGCCCGACTCGGTCACGCAGTTTGCCGGCTCCACGCAAGGCTGGAACCGCTACTCCTACGTCGGGCAGAATCCCCTCTCCTTCGTCGACCCCAGCGGCCACAAGAAGTGGGGGACCATCTTCCGCGTCGTCGTCGCCATCGTCGCCGTCGTGGCCATCGTCATGACTGCTGGAGCCGCGCTCGGCGTCGCAGGCGCCGCGATCTCGGGCCTTACCGGTGGCTTCATCACGGCCGCGGTCGCGACCGCCGCCGTGCAGGCCGCCGTCACGACCTTCGTGTTTACAGCGATAGTCAGCGGCAGCTTACGCGTCGCCGCAAAAGCCGCGCTCATCGCAGGAGTATGCGCGGGCTTGGGAGCCGCCGCCGATGGGAACACGTTCGCCGGCGCGCTCGAAGGGACGAGTCGTGCCGCATTGCAGGGCGGTGACATGAAGCAGGGCTTCGTCACCGGGGTCTTCCCGCTCGCGAGCGTCTACTACACCTACAAGAGCAGCGGCACCGCCGGCATCGCCATGATGCTCGGCCAGAAGTTCTTCAGCGAGATGGTCGCCAGCAGCTTCGACGCCCCCCCGTCGCTGTCGAACGAGAACACGGGGCGTGATCCCGCCGCCGACAAGAACCCCGAGCCGGCCGACTTCGATGAGGACGACTTCGACGACGACGAACCCGCGTGGGGCTTCATGAAGACGGGCGCCGGTGGCAGGCAGACCACGAGAACGGGAACGCTGGACCCCAACGGAAGGGGAATCCTTCATGAGGTGAAGCGGGGCGAAACGCTCTCCGGCATTTCACGCCGGTACTACGGATCGGCACGACACTACGGTGCGATCAGGAACGAAGATGGTGACCCCATCGCCGATCCCAACCGCCTGCGAATCGGCCAGATTCTCGTTGTGCCCCCAGTCGCGGGCGGCTGCAACGACGACCTCGGATGCCTCAACGCCCTCGATAGACTCCGGAATTATTCCAGGCCGCCCGTCGTGCCCCACTTCTTCAGGGAATCCTTCTGGCCGCCGAAGGACTACACGGCACCGCTGGGAGGGTACGTGGTGCCGATCTCCCGTTACCCGGCGCCTTCGTGAGGTTCGCGAGGCGAATTCCTACGGCAGCGCGATGCCAATTTGCTTGCGGAGGCGCGTGTAGCGGTCGCTCGTCGCGAAGGCGAGGAGGTCGTCCAGGTCTTCTCGCACCTTCGCCGGATCGTCCTCGAGCGTGCAGACGGCACTGGCCGCCCCCAAGTCGCCGCTCAACAGGAACCCGGCTCGTCGTGATGTCTTCTGAACCGCACCGGCCCATCGATGGAGGTTCGTGCGTCCCCCTTCCTCGACGAACCGGAGAAAGTGCCCTCGTAGCCGGTCAATCGCCTGAGGCTCAAGGATGGGCTCGATGGCTTTCGCGACGGGCACCACCAGCTCCTTGACCTTGGGCGCGAGGGGCAAACCTGGGTTGCCGATGCTGAGCGCCGCGAGGAAGATCTCCTCGAGCTCGGGCACGCCCGGCACCAGGAGCCTCACGACGTGTTCGATGCGGTGAACGGCGAGATGCTCGCCGGCGAGGAACGCGAGCTCGCTCGCCTTGCGGCCCGACAAGAGCTTTTGGCCCAAGCGCAGCGCCGGCGGAGCCGCGGGGACGAACTCGGCGGTGCCCACGTAGTCGGGGTCGACGAAAATGGGCGGCGACTGCATGCCCAGGATCGCCGCGGCCCAAGAGAAGCAGCGCACCGCCTGAACCGTCGACTGCACCGGGTCGACCTTCTTCTGCGGGTCCAAGCGCTTGAGTTGGCCGTCACGTCGCAACGCGGACATGCGCCCCAAGAGCACCGCCGAGGCTACCGTCGCAAAGACCTCGCCCACGAGCGGCTCCTGCTCCGGGTGCGCCAAGAGCTTCCAGGCGTCGGGCCCCATCGAGAGCGAGGGGCGGATAAGCCCCTCCGTCTTATGCGCTTCGGCGAACGCCTTCTCCGGGGCCTCGGCAGCGCCCAAGTGCACGAGCACCTGGGCGACGCAAAGTCGACGATCGCTCTCGCCGCGCTTCTCCCAGGCGCGGTAGAGCGCGTGAAGCGCCTGCGCGTCGCGAGGGTCGTGCCGAAGGATGCGCTGAAGCTCGATGGGATCGTCATCGGGCACGCGGCCCTGAGCCACGGCGCCGAGATCCGAGAGGTCAACGTCGACGGCGACCTGCGCGCGCGCCGTCTCCAGCTCTCGCTCGAGGTCCTTTACGCGCTCCTCGAGGTAGGCGATGCGGCGTTGAAGCGCGAGCGAACGATGATCCGTCGCCGGTTCGAGAGGCTGCAGCGAGGCGGCCGGCGGTGCCTCGTCGGCGAGGTCCTTGATCTGAACCTTGTGTTTCGCTTCGTAGGCCGCCTGAAGGGCGTCTTCGAGCTTGCGGAGCCGCATCCTGTCGAGGCCGAATTTGTCGGCCATCTTGTCGAGCTGCGCGCGCTCGTCGACGGTGATCACACCGTCTTCGATGACGTCCGCGAAGAGCTCCTCGTAGAGGGCTTCGAGCTTGCCAAGGCGCAAATTTCCTGACGTCTCACCGGCCTCAAAGCCGGCACCGTGGTCGAACGTCGTCTCGATCTCGCTCATCGTAGAACCTCGAATGTCGCCCGCCCGCGGGCGAGGTCTCACGATATCGCGATTTCGCCGTGCGCGAGCCACGGTTCCGCCGTTCGAGCGGGCCCCTCGCTCGTCCCGGGCCTACTCGAACCTGCCGACGTCACCGTCTCGAAGCCCTAAGACCGTTCGGTGATGAGCCGCGCGCCGCGCTTGTAGGTCACGTAGGACCAAAACCAAGTCAGCAGGACCGCCACGCGATTTCGAAACGTGATCAAGAACCACAGGTGCACGAAGAGCCACATGAGCCACGCGAGAAATCCGCTGACCTGCAAGGGGCCGCTCCACGCCACGGCGCGTGATCGCCCGATGGTCGCCATGGTGCCCTTGTCGACATACCGAAACGTCTCCGGCGCGAGGCCCTTCATCCTCCGACCGATGGTGCGAGCGACGAACCGACCTTGTTGGAGCGCCACGGGACTGAGACCGGGGAGCGGCACGCCGTCTTGAAGGAACAGCGCCATGTCGCCGATGACGAAGACGTCGGCGCCGAGCGGCGAAGCGCTGACGTCAGCGCCCCAAAGCACGATGGCCGCGTCGATGCGCTCCGTGACCGACTCGCGCGTCAGCTCGACGCCGCGCTCGTCGATGTGTTGCACGCGCCACCCGGTCCGAAGCTCCACCCCAAGCTCACCAAGTTGCGCCGCGCCCCGATCGGACAGTCGCTGCGGGAACGACGCCAGCACCCGCGTGCCTCCCTCGATGAGCACGACGCGGGCAGCTTTTGGATCAATGGCGCGAAAGTCGCGGGCCAGCGCGAAGCGAGCGAGCTCGGCGATGGCCCCCGCGAGCTCGACGCCGGTGGGACCGCCGCCGATGACCACGAACGTGAGGTCGGCGCCCGGCGGCCGCGCGCGCTCTTCCGGTGTGCCCGTGATGTGGCGCTCCTCCGTCTTCTCGAAGGCCAAGAGGACCCGCCGACGAATGTCGAGCGCATCGTCGAGCGTCTTTAGGCCCTTGGCACGCTCCGCCCAGTCGGCGTGCCCGAAGTATTCGTTTCGCGCACCGGCCGCGACGATGAGGGTGTCGAAGGGAACCTCCCCGGCGGTCGTCGTGAGCTTCTTCGCCGCTAGGTGGATGCCCTGGACCTCGGCGAGCAGGACCTGCACGTTCTCTTGCTCCGAGAGCACACCCCGAATCGGTGAAGCGATGTCCGCCGGCGAGAGGCCCGCCATGGCGACCTGATACAGAAGCGGTTGAAACAGGTGATGGTTCGTGCGGTCGACGACCGTGACATCGACGGGCTTGCCACGCAGCGCTTGGACCACCGCGAGCCCACCGAAACCTGCGCCAATGACGACGACGCGCGGCCTGCCTGACTTCGTTTCCCCCATGGCCGGACCCTAGAGGCGAACGCGCGCGCCAGCCAGTCCCGGTCAGCCTGGGACGGCGTCACACGCCCGCGAAGGTGCGCTTCTCGTGGTGCGAGCGTCGCCCTAGAGACCGAACTGAATGCCGCCCTCGAGCCCGATGACGGGAAGGAGGCCGACGTAGCCGATCGCGAAGTCAACGCGGGGCCCGAGCAGCATGCCCACCGTCGGACTCAGCTTGATGCGCGCACCGCCGCCGACGCCCACGAAGGCCGGACCACCGATCAGGTACGCATCGACGCGCTTGTTTTGGCCGGCCTGCGCCTCCGCCACCGGGACCTCGACCTTGCCGTGGAACTCAGAGACGCCACCGGCGGCGAAGACGTAGCCCGTCGTGTGCATGAGCGGCTCTTTGCCGAAGAGGTACGTGAAGCGCGCTTCCGCGTGGAGGCGCTTGAGCACGTTGTTGGACTTGGCATCGACCTGCGCCTCTTGGCCCGGGTAAACACCCGACGCGACCACGCCGAGGCGCGCACCGATCATCAGGTTCTGCTTCGGCGCGTAGTCGAAGGAGAAGAGCACGCGCGCGCTGCTCGGCGTGAAGCCGCCGTCGATGGAGCCAGCCTTGCCCTGCTCGAGCTTGGCGTTCTCATCGCTGCCCGGCACGCGCGACGGGTAGTCCTGGCCGTTGACGTAGCAGTAATACGCCGGCTCGTTGAGCGGCGTGCCCTTGGCGGGGTCGAGCTTGCAGACGTCGCTACCGGCCTGCAGGAGCACGAAGCCGAAGTTGACGGCGCCACCGAGCCAGATCTTCTTGTGCTTGCCCGGCTCTTCGGCGGGCGCGGTGCAGCGGCTGTTCTTGCACTCGTTCGACTTGCACTCGCTGCTCTCTTCGCACTCGGCGCCTTCGGGCTTGATGCCGCCATCGCCACCGCCGGCCGGCTTGATGCCGTCGCGGCCGGGACAAGGAAATCCCGGCGGGCAGTCGCCCGTGTCGGCGCACTGCGACGGCGGGGGCTGACCGGGGAGCGAAGCGGGCGGCCCGGCGATCTTCGTCTTGATCGCGACCTTGTACGTGTTGTTGCGATCGCCCGCGGTGGCGACCGGGTCGTTCTGATCGTTGAAACCCTGGATGTAATACTGGAGGTTGCCCTGCTGGACGTCGGCACACGGGATCATCGCGCCCCAGCCCGTGCCCACCTTCTGGAGCTGCAGCGGCTTGAACTCGCCCATGCCGAAGCCCTTGTAGCGGGCCAGCACCTTCACGATGCCTTCGCCGCCGGAGTACTCGACGAAGATGGGAACCGCGGTTCGGACGAGGCCTTCCGTCACGGGCGTGTGCGTGAAGTCGCCGGCGACCGAGCCGCCAGCGGCCGCCGTGGCGCCCCCGGCTGACGTGGTGCCGCCACCGGCCGCCGCCTTCTTGCGCGCGGCGTCGAAGGCCGCTTCGAGGTCCTTCGTCTTGAGGTCGGGGTCGAGCGTGATGGACGCGTCGAGCTTGAAGGCCTCGATGAACGCCGCCTGCCCCTTGTCCTTGTCGATCTGGCCGCCGATGAGGACGACGCCGAGATCGCGCCGCAACTGCGCTCGGGCTTGCGCCGAACACTTGTTGTCGGTGCCGCACGCGGCAATGGCTTTGTCGAGCTTCTGGGCCGCAGCCGCAAACTCGGTGCCGAGGTAGTCCTCCTCCATGGCCTTCTTTTGAAGGGCCCGCGCTTCCTTCTCGACCTTGCTGGCCTGAGCGAAAGCGGGAGCCGTCAAAAGCAGGCTCACGACGAAGGCGGCGAGAGCAAAAACCGGCGGGAGCAGCCTCATAGGTCGCACGCGTTCGCCATACAACGAATCCGCCGCAGATGGATGCAAAATCCCCGGTCCCCTCCGATTGTGACGGGCCGACTCCGAACCCGAGGAGGCCACACCCGAACGGCGCCGCTTCCTTCGCCGATCAGCCTTGGCCGATCAGGTCCGGTCTAGGGCTTGCCCGACTCGGTTCGGATGAACTGGACGCGGCGGTTGAGGGCGCGGTTCGCGTCGTTGTTGTTGGGGACGATCGGCTGGGTCATGCCGTAGCCCTTCGCCGTGAGGCGCGCCGGCGGCGTGCCCTTGCCAACGAGGTATTGCCGGACCGAGTCGGCGCGCGACTGCGAGAGCTTCAGGTTGTAGGCGGCCTGGCCCACGTTGTCGGTGTGGCCCTGAATCTCGAGCGTGATCTGGTTGTTGTCGACGAGCACGTCGCGCACGGCGTCGAGGATCGGGAAGCTCTGGGGCTTGATGATGGCCTTGTTGAACTCGAAGAAGATCTGCTGCGTGATGCGGATCTCCTTCGCCGTCACGACCACGAGGCTCGACTTCTTTGGGCACCCGGGCTTGTCGCCGCCGGGCGGGCCCGCTTGATTCGGGCACTGATCGTCGACGTCGAGGACGGTATCGTTGTCGTTGTCCGGCTCGGGGCAGCCGTCGGTGTCTTCGAAACCGTCGGGGTCTTCCGGAGCCTTCGGACACTTGTCGGCGTTGTCCGGGATGCCGTCGAGATCGTTGTCGGGCTCGGGGCAGCCGTCCTCGTCGAGGTAGCCGTCGATGTCTTCCGGCTCCATGAGGCACATGTCTTTGGAGTCGGTGACCCCGTCGCCGTCGCTGTCGGGATCGTCCGCGCAGCCGTCTTCGTCTTCGAAGCCGTTCCACGTCTCGGGGACTTCGGGGCACTTGTCTTGCGCGTCGATGTAGCCGTCGCCGTCTTTGTCGCCTTCGACGCGGCCGCTGCACTTGTCGGGCGGGCTCATGGCGAGCGCCGCGTTGGCGTTCGGGTCGGCCACGGCGAGGTGCGCTTCGGCCTGCGAGAGCTCTCCCTGCTCGAGGTCGACCTCGGCGAAGCGCAAGTGCGCCTTGGCGAGGGCGAGCTCGCGCGGTGCGCACTGGATGGCGCCGCTGCGTTCGGCGTTGTCGACGACCGTGCCGAGCCCCTGCACCCGACCACGGACCACCGCCGCTTGGGTGCACGAGAGGAGCGACAAGGACGAGACCGCGACGAGCGCGGGCATGACCCGCCGAACCGCCGTCAACATCCGCCGCGTGCGCACGCTGCGCGACTGCGTCTTCGGGCTCACTCGGTCCCCTCGCGCTGCTTGGTCTTGGTGGCTTCGATGGCCTTGAGGGCGTACTCGTCGGCCGTCGCCGCGTAGCGAGCCGCGTCGGAGTAGGCTGCCGACGCCGCTTCGACCTGCGCCTGCTCGAGGTGCGCCTTCGCGTAGTAATACTCAAATGGAGCCTGTTGCTCGGCACCCATCTCGCGGGCCTCGGCAAGGCGCCCCGATGCGCCGGTCACGACGACGGCGTAGTGCACGCCACCACATCCCGCGCCGAAGAGCAGGGAAATCGCGACAAGAGCGGCACTCGTGCGCATCGCGTGATCAGGCCTCCAAGGAGACGCGCATCTTTCAGGCGTCCCGCCGCGAAACTATGCGTCCGCTTGATCGGGGTCAAGCGCTTCGCGGGGGTAGAACGCTCAGAGCTTGCGGAAGACGCCGACGACGACCCCGAGGAGCATCGTGGGGCGGAAGTCAGCGGCGCGGACCAGGATGGGCGCCATTTCCTTGTTGGCCGGCTGGAAACGGACGTAGTCCTTCTCCGGGTAGTAGTACTTGACCGTGGCTTCGTCTCCGATGAGCGCCACCACGATGTCGCCACGGTTGGCCGTGAGCTGCTTGCGGACAAAGATGTAGTCGCCGCTGAGGATGCCGGCGTCGATCATCGAGTCTCCGTGGACCTTCAGCCCGAACAGCTCGCGACCGCCCTTCAAGAGGCCGCGGTCGATCTTGACCGTGTCGATGACGTGCTCTTCGGCGAGCAGCGGAAGGCCAGCGGCCACGCGACCGAGGACCTTGATCTCGACGAGGTTGAGGTCGTCGATGTTGGCGGGGCTGAGATCGCCTTGCTTGAGGCCAGGCAGCTCCAGGTTGCCCAAGTCCGTGGGCCGGAGCGCACGAGACTTCATGTCTTCCCGCTTCAAGTACCCCTTGCGCTCAAGGGCGCGGAGGTGGTCGTTGACGCCGTTGGTGGAGCGGATGCCCATGCGGGCACCGATCTCGCGGAGCGTTGGGGGATACCCGCGGTCGTGAATCGACTGGCGGATGAAGTCGAGGACCATCTGCTGGCGCTGCGTCAGCCCTTGCATAGTCCCGGTAGCCTACTGAACGCCCGTTACGCCGTCAAGTTCCGCTCCAAAAACTGTGGAAAACCTCTGGAGAACCTAGGAAAAACAGGGCGTGGGTCGCTGATCGCGCCGAATCGTGCCCGCTGGCGCAGGTCGCGCCAGGCGAAGCACTGAACGGCGTTGGGAGCGACCGCGCGTGCAGCGCTGCGCCGGCGCCCAGCGGGAATGGGCGTTCTGCTCATCGCACGCTCCCCTCTTCGCGCGACCCCGTCGCGTGCCCCCGTTCGTGTGCGGGCGGTCTTCGCGCGCGCTCGCGGTGCGGGCGTTAGAACTTGCCGCTCGTGGAGAGGAACGTGAGCTTGTCGTTGGTCTCGCGGAGCCGCCCCGAGAGCATTCGCACGCAGCTCCACAGGACCTCGTAGGCGATGTCCTTGTGCAAGAAGAGCAGCTCGTCGAAGTCGCGCTTGCCGATGGCCAGGAGGCGCACGCGCTCATGCGCGGTCGCGTCGGCGGAGCGAGGGATCTCGTCTAGGAGCGCCATGTCGCCGAAGACCTCGCCGACGCCCAGAACGGCGAGCGCTTCTTCGCCCATGCCGGCGACCTCGCGCGAGATGCGCACCTTGCCTTCGATGATGACGTAGAGCTTCTCACCCAGCTCGCCGTACTGGAAGATCCGCGTGCCGCGCTCGAACCCCTCCTCTTTCGTCGCCGACGCGACGACGGCGAGCGCGTCGCGTGAGAGGCCGTCAAAGAGCGGAACCTTGGCGAGCATGTCGACGTGTGTCTCGGGCTCAGCCATCGCGCGGGCAGAGTACGCTGGCCCGCCTCATCCGCCAAGGCGTTCGATGCGGAAGGGCGTACCGCTCACAGTGCCGTTTGCGGGCAGTTGAGCGCTCGGTCCATGGCCTCGCGTTCCTCCGCCGTGCACGGCGGGAGGCCCCCGACGAATTCGTTGGGGGCGACTTCGAGGTGCTTCGTCAGGCCCGCCTCATCGCGCACGCACTGGCCGCCACCGTGGCCGCCCTCCCGGCGATAACACGCGACGGACTTTTCGTAGCGGGCGCAAGACGCATCGGGCGCCAAGCGAAAGGCGTCGCCTCCCGTGCAATCCGCGGCGCACCCACCGTCCTCAAGCCGACACGGGCCAGCATCACCCGCGTCGTGCCACGAGAACGGCGCCGTGCCGGGCGTGTTTTCGAGAGGTCCTCCGTCGCAGGCGAGCGGGAGGACCGCGAGGACTATGCCGAGAAAGGTTGTCGCGAGCGGCTCGTTGCGAAGGCCCCTCAATGCGCGACGTTCGCCGCGAGCCAGCGCTCGGCGTCGAGCGCGGCCATGCAGCCTGAGCCCGCCGCCGTGACCGCCTGGCGATACACGAAGTCCTGCACGTCGCCGCAGGCGAAGACGCCGGGGACGCTCGTCTGCGCCGTGCCCGGCTTGGTCTTGATGTACTCGTTCTCGTGAAGCTCGAGCTGGCCCTTCACGAGCTCCGAGTTGGGCGTGTGCCCGATGGCGACGAAGAAGCCCGTGACGGGAACGTCGGCCATCGCGCCAGTCTTGATGTTCTTGACGCGCGCGCCGGTGACCTCACCCTTTTGCACGTCGAGGACCTGGTCGACGACGGTGTCGTACATGACCTTGATCTTCGGATTCTTGAAGACGCGCTCTTGCATCGTCTTCGAGGCGCGAAACTCGCCGCGGCGATGGACCAGCGTCACCGACTTGCAGATGCCCGAGAGGTACATCGACTCTTCCATGGCCGTGTCGCCGCCGCCGACGACCATGACGTCTTGGTTTTTGAAGAACGCACCGTCACACACGGCGCAGGCCGAGACGCCGCGGCCTTGGAGCGCTTGCTCGCTCTCGAGGTTGAGCCAGTTGGCGCGAGCGCCCGTCGCGAGAATGAGCGCGTGCGCCGAGTGCATCACGTCGTCGTCGCCGGCCCAGATGCGATACGGCCGCTGCGAAAGGTCGATCTTGTTGACGTCCTCGCTGCGGATGTCGACGCCTTGATGCAGCGACTGTTCGCGGAACGCCTTCATCAAGTCGGGCCCGGTGACCTTCGTGGGAAAGCCCGGATAGTTCTCGACGTCGTTGGTGATCATGAGCTGGCCGCCGGGAATGCCGCCGCGCACGAGCCCCTCGAACATGACGGGCTTCAAGTTCGCCCGGGCCGCGTAAATCCCGGCCGCGTGGCCGGCAGGGCCAGAGCCAATGATGATCACCTTGTGCGGTTCAGTCATGGCGCCGAGTCTAGCCGAAGCCCCCTCGACTTTCGAGAGCGTCACGGCGGACGTGACGCGCGAAGCGCCCTCGACGACGCCGCGCGCCCGGATCGCCGTGTCGCCGTGTCGCGGCGCCTACGCGCTCAGAACTTGTACGCCGCGCCCACGTTGAGGACGTTGAAGGCGTTCGTGATGGTCCCGAGGTTGATCGGCCAAACGGTGCGGTAGCGCGTCTTGCCGCCCTCACAGGGCTGACCGCTCGGCTGGGTCGGGTTGCAGGGCGATCCGGCGAGGGCCGAGACGCCTTCGCCGTTGGCGTCTTCGTTCTTCTGATCGGAGACGAAGACGTGCATGAAGCCGAGCATGAGATCGACGCTGCCCGTGGCGCCGACCGGCAGGCGGTAGGTGCCGCCGGCCGCGAGGCCGACGCGCGAGCCGCCGACGAAATCCGTATTTTGGTAGCGGTCGTCTTGCGCCTTGGTCTCGTAGTAGCCGCCGAGACGGAGGGCGAGCTGGTTGGGGAGAACGTTGATATCCCCGCCGACGCGAACCCCCAGCACGTCCTTGTAGAAGTGGGGCACATCGGCGCTCGGCGGAATGACGCCTGGGGTCCCGTTCGCCGGAATGATGCCTTCGCCCTGCGCCGTGCCGGGGAAGCGAATCTCCAGGTTCTCGAAGGCGCTGTTGTTGGCCCAGGTGAAGTCGACCTCGGCGTCAAAGACATCGTCGGCGATCGGATCGCGCGAGTGCGGCTTCGCGGCGCCGCGCGGCTGGTGGTAGCGGAACCCGATGCGAGCCTCCATGGGCACGGCGAGCTTCAGCGTGGCGTTGTTGCCGTCGCCGCAGACGCCGGCCGCGGCCGGGCCACGGTTGCAATCGTTGACCGACGTGTCACCGTCGACGACGCCGCTCTTGTTTCCGTTGGCCACCGCTGGCGTGTAGTAGTTCGCTCGCGTGTAGGCGTCGCCGCGGGCCTTGACCGCGTCGCTCCACTTGTACGACAGGCCGACGTCAAAAAACTCCGTGGGGCTGTAGAGCGCACCGAAGCGGAGCTGCGGCACGAAGTAGTCGGCCACGATGAGCGTCGCGTCGATGTCGTTGCCACGCGGGTTCAGGTTGTTGCCGTTGAGGGCCGGCGAGGCGTTGTTGAATTTCGCTTTGATGATGCCCCACGAGAAGGCCGCACCGAGCCTTAGGCCGTCGATGACCTCGAAGCCGGCGCCAAGGGTCGGCGTAAGGAACGTGCTCTTGCCCTCCACGAGGAGGTACCGGTTCGGCGCCGCCGCGGGCCCGTTGGCGGTGTTGACGAACTCGGGCCACTTGTGGCCGCCCACGCCGCTCGGGCCGAGGACCGCGAAGCCGATGCCGATGCGGTCCGTGGCGCGGTAGTTGAAGCCGAGCTGCGGGTTCGGAAAGATCTTCGATTCGGCGCAGACGTTCGGATAGTGCTGCCCCGGCGCCACCGAGTCGTCGGTCGTGTCGTTGGCGGCCTTGAGCCGCGTGAAACATGCGTCGTGGAGCGTCAGGTTCGCCTGAATCGTAAACGCGGTTCGCTGGCCGGCGAGGCCGGCGGGGTTGAACGCCGTGGCGAGCGGATCGCTTGCCCGCGCGACCCAGGCGCCACCGCGCGCCATCTGCTCGGAGCCGTTGTCAGGGAACTCGGTGACGTTGGTGGCGTGGGCAGCCACCGGCGCCGAGGCCAGGAGCGCGGCGCCGAAGGCGACCAACAATCGAGCGGTATCGAGGCGAGCGTGAGGGTGTCGCATCTCCAGGGCCTTTTCAAACGCCTGCCTAAGGGCAAGGCTGATGGCGGGCCTTACCACGGCACGCTGCAGGGGGCACTTCACTCTTCGTGGAGGATCACTCTTTGACGGGCGTGGCCTTGAGGGAGGCTCGCCCTTCTTTGACATAGACCGAGAACTTCACGCGCTTGCAGCCGTGACGCTGGATCAGCGCGTCGCGATTCTTCCGGAGGGTCTGGCGGAACTTGTCGTAGGTCAGGCCGTCGACGTTCTCGCCGCACTCCTTCTTTGTCCGCAAGAACTCCTCGTAGACGGCGAGCCATTCGGCGCCCTCGTCGCCGGCGGCGGCCGCTTGCTCCGCGGCCTTCATCAGACCGGACGAGGGCGACGCTTGAGCTAGGAGCTCCTTTGCCGGCGCGCCAATGGTCGTGCGCTCTTCGTCGTCGGCGACGGAGCGCTCCGTCGTCGGAGGCACCGGTACCGGAGGCGCCTCTGCCGACGCGGCAGCGGGCGCGCCGCCGCGGGGCGGCGGCGGCTTCGGGGGCTTGGCCGGGGGCGCCTTCGGAGGACCACCGGCAGGTGCCACCGGCTGGACGACCGTCGCTGCCGAAGCCGGCCCGCCCGCGGTGGCTCCGCCGTTGCCGCTGACGTTTCCAGAGGAAAGCGGTGCGGGCCCCACGGCGCGGGCCGAGGAAGGCGCTGCGAACGGCGCGCGCGGCGCGGCCGTCGACGGCGGAGGCGCATCTCCAGGCATCGGAAACGAAAACGCGCTCATCGCCGGCTGAGCCGGCGTGGGGCCCAAGATCGACTCGAGGTCGGCCTCTTTCCGAATGGCACCGCCGCCCTTTTCAGCGACCCGTTGGATGCCCGCGTTGAGATCCTGACCGATGCCGCGATAGCCACCGCGGAGGCGCGGCAGTTGAAGCAGGTCAAGCTCGCCCTTCCTCAATTTCGCGCCCTGGCGCGCGAGTTCACGGAGCGGCATCGTGTGCTCGAGGACCGAGAACAGAAGGCCCATGAGGAGGCCTGCGCCGACGATGCCCCCAAGGACGACCCAAGGCACATTGGCCTTGTCCTTGTCGTCGGCGGTGGACAAGAAGCCGATGGGGCTGGGCACGAACTCGCGACCGCGGGCGACCGCGTAGGCGCCTCGAAGCTCCCAGGCGTCACCGTCGAGGCGCGCGAAAATGGCGCCGACGCGCTCGCCGGGCATGAGCCGCAGACCCGAGCGGCCGGTGTCCTTGAAGGCCTTGTCGGCCTCGACCTTAGGCAGCTCCGTCAAGAACTCTGGCACGAGCCGATCGGGCACGTCGGCCGAGTCGACAGCCTGCGCGAGCCGGACGCCGCCACCAAAAAACATCACATTCGCCCGCGTGAGCCGCGCGATGTCCTTGGCGAAGGAGTCATCGACGATCTTGAACGCGACGATGGCGCCGACGGGGGGCTTGGAGGCTTCCTCTTCGACGGGCCTCGCGACGACGCGGTACATCCGTCCGCCGAGGATCCACGTGTCATCGCGGAGGAAGCCGTGGAGCGCGTCGTAGACCGCCGGGTAGCCGCCGAGCTCGAAGTCCTCGAAGGCGTTGGCCTGGTCGTAGCCCACCTGCGCCACCACGCGACCGTCACGGTCGACGGCGAAGAGCGCCGAAGGGCGAACCTCAGGCGGCAGCTTCTGCATCACCGCGTCGAGCGCCTTCTTGCCGTCTTCCTTGGCCTTGGGCGGGACCTTGTCCTTGGCGGCGGCGACGAGCGAGTCCTGAACACCTTTGTCGACGGCGCCGAGGAGCAGCGCGTCGAGGCGGCGGCGCGCATCGATCTGAAGCGCCCAACGCACGACTTGGCTGTCCGACGCGAGGCCCTCGGCCATCGTAATCTGGGCGCGCCGGTTGTACTGGCCCACGCCAACGTAGGCGACGTAGAGCGCGACGCCCACCAGGAGGCTCAGGAGCCCGTACCAGAAGCGGGACAGGAGCATCATTTGGCTTCGCCCTCACCCACGTTGAGGGGCTCCTTGATGTCGGTCGGGACCTTGTCGCGAACCAGGATGCTGACCTGCTTGCCGACCTGCTTCCCCTGAAAGAACGCCTTGAGCATGTATTCGCCTGGCGGCAGGTTGGGCAGCGCGTAGACGCCGTCGCGGCCGGGGAAAACCGTGGCGGCCACTTGCGCCTCGACGACGACGAAGAGGCGCAGGCTCGGCACCAGCTCATCGCGAAACTCGTAGCGCCCGGGCCCGGGCGCGGTCCATTCGTTCTTGGCGCCGGCGTTGAGCTCGACCTTCAGGTCTTTCTGCGTGAGCCGATGCGGGAACGGATCGCGGTTCTCGAACACGAGCTTGGTGCCGGGCGAAACCACGAGCGTCGTCTGCATGGACCGACCGCCGGTGATGCGCACCAGAACCGGCGGCATGGGCGGAGGCGCCGCCGAGGCCATCGCCGCCAAACAGATGTCACGCGAGGGCATGGCCGCGAGGACGCGGAACTCGGGCCGCACGGTGGGCGACGGCTCGCGCCACGTGTAGCGGTGCGCCTCAGGCTTGGCGGCCTCGGCGTAGACATCGGGGATGAGCTTCTCGAACCCGGTGATGCGGCCACGCAGCGTCCCAGCCGCAAGCGCCGAACCGCTCAAACACGTGGCGGCAAGCGCCACGTGAGCGAAAGACGCAAAAGACAGAGCCAGGCGACGTCGGGTCGACGGTTTGAAGTGCATGAGCCTCGCAAGGCGCCCGATCCCCTCGAACTTCGTGGGACTCGCGAGCCCGAGGCACGGTAACCGACCGGGAAGAGACCTGTAAACGGGTTCGCGAGGCAAAGGGCCCGAGCCCCGCGGAAACCTACACTCGGGCACATCACGCCCCCCTCACCCGCGCGTCGTCCTGGCGGCGCGACGGAGCCTCTAGAGCGTCAGGCCCGCGGGAGGACGATGACGAAACGGGCGCCCTTCTGGGGCTCGCTCTCCGCCCAAATGCGACCTTGGTGCGCGTCGACGATGCTCTTCACGATGGAGAGCCCGAGCCCGGTGCCGGTGCCAGCGGCCTTGGTCGTGAAGAACGGGGCGAACACGCGGCCGAGGTTCGCCGCATCGATGCCATGCCCCGCGTCCTCCACGACGACCCGGACCGATTGCCCGTTGGCATCGAGATCGGTCATCACGGTGATGGTGCCGCCGGTGGCCATGGCGTGGCACGCGTTCGTGAACAGGTTCACGAAGACCTGCGTCAATTGCTCGCCCGACCCTCGAATGGCCAGCGAGCCCTCGGCGTAGGAGCGAACGACGGTCGTCTTGTGCTCGCTCAAGAGGTGCTCGCAGAAGATGACCGCTTGATCGACGATGGTCTGAATCGCAATGGGCGCCAGCGTCTCGGTCGCGGGGCGCGCGTAGGTCACGAGATCGCGCGTGAATCGCAGGAGCCGGTTGGCCGACGTGCTGATGCGCTCGAGGCGCTCGAGCTCATGCGGGTCGACTTGATCGGTGCGGGCGAGCCACCTTTTCACGAGGTACTCCGAATACGCCACGATGGATGTGAGGGGATTGTTCAGCTCGTGGACCATGCCGGCGGCGATTTGCCCTAACGACGCGAGCTTGTCGGCTTGAACCATTTGGGCCGCGAGCACGCGCTTCGCCTCGCCGTCGGCGGCGCCCACGGTCGTGAGGCGCGCGTTCTCGAGGTTGCGCGCCAAGAGCAGAATGGCGCGGCGCAACGCGGCGAGCGCGAGGCTCGCCTCCGACACGGTGTCGGGATCGTCGGCGGCGACGTGGAGCGCGACCTGGCCGTCGTCGGTGGGCACTGACACGACGGCCTCGTGCGCTTGCGCGGGAAATAGCGGCCCTTCCACCGTCGAGACGACGTCTACGCGGATCTCTTCGTGCGGCGAGGACCGAACGAGGTGGACCACGGCGGTCTGCGCGGCGTCGGCGACGCGCGACGAAGCGGCGCCGACGGCCACGCCGGGCAAGAGCTCACACAAGGCCGACACGACCTCGCGCATGACCTCTTCGTCGTTGGCGTTCTGCGGCGTCTCCCAGACGATTCTGAGGAGGCGTTCGCCCCAGGCCGGCGGCAACGTGGAATCGGAACGCGAGCGCGACGAAGACGGCTGCTCGCCGCGAGGGAACACGACGTCGCTGGAGCGCTGCTGCGGTCCCGACATCGGGACCGCGGAGATCGGGTCGTGGCCGTCCTTGGGGCGACGCATCAGCCATCTCCTGGGCGCGAGGAGGCCTTTTGGACGGCGCCCAGCTTGGGCTCGCTCTGCCGCTCACCGCTCGCCTTGTCGAGGTCCAGGATGCGCGCCTGTCCGACGTACGACTTGGTTTCGTACTTGGTGATCTTGCCGATCTTTCGAACGATCTCGGCCATGCGCTCGGCCTCTTTGAAGATGACCTCGGCGGCGGCGAAGCCTGGCGACTCGCGGTCGAGCTTCCTGCGCAAAAGCTCGGCGTAGCCCATGACGCTCGTGAGCGGCTGGTTGAGCTCGTGGGCCGCGGCGCCGGCGAGCTCGGCCACGATGGCCTGCCGCTCCTGCGACAAGAGCTGCTCTTGCGCCTCGGCGAGCTGTTGCTCCATGCGGACGCGCTCGCGAAGGTCGGTGAAGATACCGACCGAGCCGACGGGCGTGTCGCCCTCGTAGAGGAGCGCGGCCGAGAGCGCCACCGGGACGCGCTCGCCGTCGGCGGCGACGACGTCGGTGCGCATGCCGTCGACGCGGCCGCCGCCCGTTCGAATGGCCTTCATGACGCCTTCGGCGACGCCGCTCGGGTACAGGTTCTTCACGTTGGTGCCGAGGACCTCACCGTCGGTGCGGCCGTAGATGCGCTCGGCGGCGCGGTTGAAGACGAGGACCCGTCCCCGCATGTCGGCGCTGACGATGGCGTCGGCGGAGCTGTCGATGACGCGCCGAAGGAAATTCCGCGTTTTGACGAGCTCAGCCTCGACGGTTCGCTCGGCCGTCACGTCGCGGAAGTTGCAGAGAACGACGCCCTCCTCGCGGAGCACCGACGAGAAGTTGATGCTGAGGGTGATGGCCATCCCCTCCTTGCGCTTCAAGCGGATGTCGACGCCGCGGGGGAAGTGCCCTTGAGCAAAGGCGGCGCGGAGGTCGTGAGCGAGGCCCGCGTCTTCCGACGCGAAGAACTCGCCGAGGGCGCGACCGCGGAGCTCCTCCTCCTGGTAGCCGGTGATCTCCCTCGCCTTCGGGTTCGAGAAGAGGAGACGCCCGTCGCTGTCGATGACGACGATGCCGTCGGCGGAGCTCTCGAAGAAGTCGGCGTAGCGCTGCAGCGACCGGAGCTTTCGCTCCGCCTCGAAGCGCGCAACCGTGACCTGCTGCGTCTGATCGCGAAGGCTCTGAAGGACGCGGGCGTTGCGGAGCGCGATGGCCATGGCGTTGGCGATGGTGCTGCACAAAGCGAGCTCGCGATCCGCGAAGGCGAAGGTCTGGCGCGCACGCAAGAAGAGGACGCCCATGGGCTTGTCTTCGTAGACGATGGGCAAGATCGCGAGGCTCGAGAACTTGCCACCGTGCTGATCGATGCCGAGCGGGTGGCCCGTGGTGTCGGGAATGACGAGCGGCTCGCTGGTCGTGATGACTTGGCGAATCTCTGGGTATTGCGCCAAGTCGATGGGCAGGTCGCGCAGCTTATCGTCGTCCGACGCAGCGACGACGTAGCCGATCTGACTGTGCTCACGGACGAGGACGATGCTCGCGCGGTCGACCTTCGCGACGTCGGCGATGCGCCGCACGACGGTGTAGAGGATGTCGCGGAAGTCGAGGCTCGAGGCCAGCGTCTGCGTGAGCTCGAGGACGACCTGCGCGTCCTTCTCCTTGCGCGCGAGCTCGGCGACGGCGCGGTGCAAGCGCAGCTGCCCTCGCACGCGCGCGACGAGCTCCACGGCCTTGAAAGGCTTGCGAACGAAGTCGTCGGCGCCGGCCTCGAAGGCGCGCGCGATTTCGCCCTCCGCGTCGAGCGCCGTCAGCACCACGACGGGCAGATCTCTGGTTTCGGCGCGCGCGCGCAGGATGCGGAGCACTTGGTAGCCATCGGGCGGCGGCATCACGAGGTCGAGCACCACGACCGACGGCTTGATGCGAACCGCAAGCTCAAGCGCTTCGGTGCCAGAGCCGACGGCCTCGTAAGGCAGCTCCGCTTGCGCGAGCGCCTGACAAAGGACGTGACGGCTCACCGTGTCGTCGTCGACGACGAGGATGGGAGCTTTGTGCAAAGCCCGGAAAGTATATCCGCAGAGAGGTGGCGACGCCGGAACTTGCTGCAATTGCACGCACAAGGGCCCACAAGGGGCGCCTTGTCAGTCGAAGAGCTTCTTCTGCGGAACTCCGGATTTTTCCGCTCGATCGCCCAGCCGGTCGGAGAGGCCAAGGTGCTCGTAAGCCTTGCGCGTCGCGACGCGGCCGCGCGGTGTTCTCCCCAGAAATCCCTGCTGCAAGAGGAAGGGCTCGATGACGTCCTCGATGGTGTCCCGCGGCTCGCCGAGGGCGGCGGCGAGCGTTTCGACGCCCACGGGCCCGCCTTCGTAGTCGTCGATGATGACCGCCAAGAGGCGCCGATCCATCTGATCAAAACCCGCGGCATCGATCTCCAGGCGGCGACACGCGGTCTGCACCACGGCGAGATCGACGGCGCCGGTGCCCAACACCTCCGCGAAGTCCCGCACGCGGCGGAGCAGCCGATTGGCGATGCGCGGCGTGCCGCGCGCGCGCCCCGCGATCTCGAAGGCGGCCTTCTCCTCGGCGGCGACGCCAAGAAGGCGTGCGCTACGCATCACGATCTGCGTGAGCTCTTCGACGGGATAAAAATCGAGGCGGAGCACGTGCCCGAAGCGAGAGAAGAGCGGGGCCGTCAAGAGCCCCGTGCGCGTGGTCGCGCCGATCAGCGTGAACGGGTTGATGCCGATCTGAATCGACGAGGCAAAGGCCCCCTCCCCCGTCATCACGTCGATGCGAAAGTCTTCCATCGCCGGGTAGAGGCTCTCCTCGACGACGGGATTGAGCCGGTGGATCTCGTCGATAAAGAGGATGTCGTTGGGCGCGAGCTTCGTGAGCAAGCCCGCCAGCGCGCCCTTGTGCTCGACGACGGGCCCATTGGTCATGTGCAGCGTGGTGCCCATCTCGTGGGCGAGGATCTGAGCGAGGGTCGTCTTGCCGAGGCCCGGCGGGCCGCACAAGAGGAGGTGATCGAGCGGCTCTCCGCGACGGCGCGCCGCCTCGACGAAGACGCGGAGGTTCTCCTTGTGTTTCGTCTGACCGACGTAATCGTCGAAGGTCTGGGGCCTGAGGGTCCGATCGTAGCGGGCGTCGTCGCCTTGCGGCTGCCCGTCAATGGGGCGGGGCCCCGCCGGATCGACGGGCCCCTCGCCTTTCGCTTTGGTCTTCGCCATGGGACGCGGGGCAGCGTACCTCGGAACGGGGCTATGCCAGGCGGGCTTGCGGGGGGCGCGCGCCGAAAGTAGCGTCCCCGAGACTCACGGGAGTCGTCACGGGAGCCAGGTCCGGAAGACGGACGCGCTAGACGGGTCAGGGAACGGATCGACGGGACGGGATCGAAGGAGACGGGCCGATGGCAAAGAGCGTATTTTACTTCGGCGACGGCGTTGCCGAGGGTGATCCCAAGCGACGTGATTTGCTCGGCGGCAAGGGCGCCGGCCTGTGCGAAATGACGAGCCTCGGGCTGCCGGTCCCGGCGGGGTTCACCATCGCCACGAGCGTCTGCCACGAGTTCCTGTCGCGGCTCAAGGGGACGACGCCGTCGGAAGCCATGGCGGCGCTCCCAAGCGAGGTGGCCGAGGAGATGGCGGCGGCGCTCGCGCGCGTTGAACTGAGCGTCGGGATGCGCTTCGGCGACGCCAAAAACCCGCTCCTCGTGAGCGTGCGTTCCGGCGCGCGCGCCTCGATGCCGGGCATGATGGACACGATCCTGAACCTCGGCCTGAACGACGCCGTCGCGGCGGGCCTGGTGGAACGAACGAAGAACGAACGCTTCGTCTTCGACGCCTACCGGCGCTTCCTCGTGATGTTCTCCGACGTGGCGTTGGGCGTGAAGAAGGACCTCTTCGAGCACGATCTCGAAGAAGCTCGCGCTCGCACGGCCGCCGCCCGCGGCATCGACACGTCGCGAACCAACACGGAAGAGCTCAAGCGCAAGCTCCCCGACTCGGAGCTCCCCGCGAGCGAGCTTCGCGATCTCGTCGCGCGCTACAAGGCGATCGTCAAGGCGCAGACCGGGCAAGACTTCCCGTCGGACCCGCGCATTCAACTGACGCTCGCCGTCGCCGCGGTCTTCGGCTCTTGGAAGAACCATCGTGCCCTCGTCTATCGACGCATGCACGACATCCCCGACGCCTGGGGCACTGCGTGCAACATCCAGGCGATGGTCTTCGGCAACCTTGGCGACACGAGCGCCACCGGCGTTGCCTTTACGCGGAACCCCTCGACGGGCGAGAAGAAGGTCTTCGGCGAGTGGCTGCCCAACGCGCAGGGCGAAGACGTCGTGGCCGGCATCCGCACGCCCCACCCCATCGCCGACGGCGGCGATTCGCTCGAGGCGAAGATGCCCGCGTCGTACGGGACGCTCCTCGAGATTTGCGCCAAGCTCGAGGGTCACTTCCGGGACATGCAGGACCTCGAGTTCACGATCCAGGACAACAAGCTCTACATGCTCCAGTGTCGCTCGGGAAAGCGCACCGGAAAGGCGGCCATTCGCGTTGCCGCCGAGATGGTCAAAGAGGGCCTCATCACACAAGACGAGGCGGTGCGGCGCGTCGATCCGGCGTCGCTCGACCAGCTACTTCACCCGACGCTCGATCCCAAAGCGCTGACCAAGCCGATCGCGCGCGGCCTCGCCGCGAGCCCCGGCGCCGCCGCCGGCCACGTGGTCTTCTCCGCCGACGAGGCCGAGGAGAAGGCCGCGCAAGGCAAGCCCGTGATGCTGGTCCGCATCGAGACCTCTCCCGAAGACATTCACGGCATGAAGGCCGCGCGCGGGATCATCACGGCGCGGGGCGGCATGACGAGCCACGCGGCCGTTGTCGCGCGCGGCATGGGCAAACCCTGCATCGCCGGCTGCTCGGCGGTGGCCATCGACTACCAAAAGCAGATCGCCACCGTCTCGCTCTACGACGACGACGGCAAGAACGCCGGCACGGTCGTCGTGAAGAAGGGTGATCTCATCACCATCGACGGCGGCACGGGCAAGATCTACCAGGGCGCCGTGGCGACGATCCCCGCAGCGCTGACCGGTGAATTCGCCGAGGTCATGCGTTGGGCCGACGCCGCGCGGCGCCTTCGAGTTCGCGCCAACGCCGACACACCGCTCGACGCCAAGACGGCGCGCTCCTTCGGAGCAGAGGGCATCGGCCTCTGCCGCACCGAACACATGTTCTTCGACGAAGACCGCATCGCCGCGATGCGCGAGATGATCCTCGCCGACGACCTCGCCGGCCGCGAAAAGGCCCTCGCCAAGCTCATCCCGTACCAGCGGGAGGACTTCGTCGGCATCTTCCGTGAAATGGACGGGCTCCCGGTCACCATCCGTTTGCTCGATCCGCCGCTTCACGAGTTCCTCCCCACCGAGCCCCATCAGCTCGACGCCTTGGCCAAGACCATGGGCGTCTCGGCGGCGCACCTCGCCGCCCGCGTGAAGGAGCTGCACGAGATGAACCCGATGCTGGGTCATCGCGGCGTCCGCCTCGCCATCACCTTCCCTGAGATCTACGCGATGCAGGTGCGCGCCATCCTCGAGGCCGCGAAGAGCGCTCGCGCGAGCGGCATCGACGTTCACCCCGAGATCATGATTCCCCTCGCCATGACGAAGACGGAGCCCGACCTGATGCGCGCCGTCGTCGACACGGTCGCGCGCGAGGTCTTCGGAGACGGCTCGGCGGTGCCCTTCACCTTCGGGACCATGATCGAGCTGCCACGCGCCGCGCTCCGCGCCGGCTCCCTGGCGGAGACGGCGGAGTTCTTCTCCTTCGGCACCAACGATCTCACCCAGTGCACCATGGGCCTCTCGCGCGACGACGCCGGCAGCTTCTTGCCCGCCTACGTGGACCAGGGAATCCTGCCCAAAGATCCCTTCGTGGCGCTCGACCAGAGCGGCGTCGGAGAGCTCGTGGAGATGGCCGCCGCGCGCGGCAAGAAGACGCGACCGACGATCAAGATCGGCATCTGCGGCGAACACGGCGGCGACCCGTCAAGCGTCGCGTTCTTCCACCGCGCGGGCCTCGACTACGTCAGCTGCTCGCCCTTCCGAGTGCCCATCGCTCGCCTCGCCGCGGCGCAGGCGGCGCTCGCGGCGAAGTCGACGACCGACGCGACGTCGACCGCCTGACGAGATGGGTCACTCGCGACGGAGGAGCTTCACCGCCGCCCAGTGCGAACCGTGAAGCAAGGGCTCGTGGCAGCGAAAGAGCTCCATGAGGATGGCTTCGCGCTCGCGAAGACCGCGGCGAATCGCGTAGACATGCCGGCGCGCGAAGCGCGCCTCGAAGCGCACCGCGTAGTGCTCGTAGCGATCGCCGACTTCGTCGAGCCAGCCGGCGGTGGCAATGGGAGCGACGCGAACGTTGTCGGCGAAGAGTTCTCGATAGGGCTTGAGCGCCGCGTCGAGGTAGAGCGCGTTCCAAGGGTGTACGTAGCGCCACAGCGGCTCGGTGAGGCGAACGACGGGCGTTGTGGTGGTGGCCGGTCCCTTGCCGAAGACGTCAACGCCGGTCGCCTCCATCTGGTCCTCGTTCATGCCCGAGGCGTGGTGGAACATGATCACGTCAGCGTCGAACGCCTCCAGCAGCGCTCGCGAAGGCGCACGCTCCGCCGTCTCGCGGGAGTTGAGGCCAACGAGATCCAGCACGGGTCCCTGGGTGAAGTACAGGATGCGTCCCGCCTCCGTCGACGCGACCTTTAGCGGCGGAGCTCCGCCGCGCGTTCGCTGCTCGGAGAGCTTCGCAAGATGGACCGAGAACGGGTTTACGTAGTCGGGAAGGAACGGCTCCCGCAACGCACGAAAGGCGACGAGCCCTTGCGGTGCGAGCACCACGACCGCTAGCCCGAGCACGGCGAAGGCGCGCGCGGCGCGCGCCACCGGCGTCGCCCTGCGGTGCCGCTCCACGGCATAGGCCGCCATCTTGCAAACGAGGAAGAAGAGCACGACGGCGAAGGGCGCTTGAAAGCGATTGGCGATGTTTTGACTGGGAAAGGAGGGGATGAAGGCCAGCACGTGGACGACAAACGGCGCCAGAGCCATGGCCGACGAAGGCGCGGCGTATCGTCGGGTCACCGCCGCCAAGAGAACGCCGCCGATGGTCATCGGGAGCAGCGTCGATGACGCCCAGTCGGCGGCCTCCCATAGCCCCGGCGGCATCGGCCCATGATGGGACTTCACGATGAGCGGAAGCGGCAAGAGGGTGTCGAAATACCGTGCCCGCGCCCCGAAGTACGCGGCGCCGAGCGCGAGTGCGCCGACGAGCGAGAGGAAGAAGCGGCGGCGTGGGCCGTTCCGCCAAGCGTAAAGCGCAGCGACGGCGACGCTCGCGGCGCCGAGCACAACGCCGTCGGGACGCAATAGCGCCAGGACCGTGGCGAAGCCGAGCACAGCCATGGGCCGACTCTTGGTGAGCGCCACGTAGAGCTCGAGGGACAGGGCCGCAAAGAGCGTCGCGCTGAAGCCTAAGGCGCCGGCGACGGACGCTGGATGCACGAGCCACAAGGCGGCGAAGAACAGAGACAAAAGGAGCGCCTCCGTCGCGTTTGCGTGCTCTTCGGTCACGGCGATGAAGATGCGACGTGACACGAGCGCGAAGCCGATGGCGCTTAGGACGGCGGCGGCGAGGGCGACTTCGAGGCCGGCGCGATTGAGCGCGGCCAAGCCGAGCATCCACAAAAAGTCGGTGGCGCCTTCGACACGGGGCCCGCCAGGGAAATACACCGACCCGAGTCCGGCGGCCACGTGGCGGGCGTATTTGAAGAGGATGTACGCGTCCTCGTGAGGATAGCCGCTGCCTTGCACGACGAGCGCGAGCAGCAGGTGCAGCGAGCCGAAGAGCGCCGCGAAGGGAAGCGGTTTCAAGGCGCGACCGGGAACCTCACTCCGCGAGGGCGCGATCGGCCACGGCGACGATCCGATCGATGTCCGCCTCCGTGTGCGCTCCGCTCAGGAAGGCCGCTTCGAACTGCGACGGCGGCCAGTAGACGCCACCGGCCAAGAGCGCGCCGTGGAACGCCGCGAAGCGCTCGCGATCGCAAGTCGCCGCATCGGTCCACGAGCGAACGGGGCCTTTGGTAAAGAACAGCGTGAGCATCGAGCCAACACGCTGCACGCAGGCAGCCGAGCCGTGCGCCGAGATGGACTTGCGAAAGCCGTCCTCCAGCCGTGCGCCGAGTCGCTCGAGCTTCGCGTAAAGGGCCGCGTCGAGCTGCGCCATCGTCGCGAGGGCTGCGCTCACGGCGACCGGATTGCCACTCAAGGTGCCCGCCTGGTAGACGGGCCCGAGCGGCGCCACCTTCTCCATGATGTCGCGGCGCCCGCCGTAGACAGCCAGCGGCAGGCCGCCGCCAACGATCTTGCCGAGGCAGGTCATCGCGGGCTTGAGCTTCGCGCGCTCCTGCATGCCGCCGCGTGCGACGCGGCATCCGGTCATGACTTCATCGAAGATCGAGACGGCGCCGTGCTGGTCGCACAACGACAAGATGGCCTCGAGGAAGCCCGGCTCCGGCGCGACGCATCCCATGTTGCCCACGACGGGTTCGACGATGACGGCCGCGATGCGGCTACCTTCGGCGGACATGAGGCGCGTCAACGCGCCGACGTCGTTGTAGGGGAGCGTCAAGGTCGTGCCCGCCGACCCCGCAGGGACGCCGGCCGAGTCGGGCACGCCGAGCGTGGCGGCGCCAGACCCGGCCTTGACCAAGAGGAAGTCCGCGTGACCGTGGTAGCAGCCCTCAAATTTCACGATGAGCTCGCGGCCGGTAAAGCCGCGAGCCACGCGAAGCGCCGCCATCGTCGCCTCGGTTCCACTGGAGACAGCGCGGAGCATCTGGATGCTCGGGTAGAGCTCGACGACCTTCTCGGCGAAGCGCACCTCAAGCTCTGTCGGTGCGCCGTAGCTGGTGCCTCGCGTGGCGGCCTCTTGAATCGCCGCGACGACCTTGGCGTTCGCGTGGCCTAGGATCATCGGGCCCCAAGAGCCCACGCAGTCGATGTAGCGCGTGCCGTCGGCGCCCACGAGCGTGGCGCCTTCGGCTCGCTCGACAAAGATCGGATGACCACCAACGGCGCGGAACGCGCGGACGGGGCTGTTGACGCCACCGGGCATGAGGCGGGAGGCGCGCTCGAAGAGCTCAAGACTCTTTTTGTCAGTCATGGGACCAGGAGACTAGAGCGTATTGCGCAGCCGTGGCACGCCGAAATCGGGCCTGCCAAGGTCGGCAAGCAAGCCCGATTGCGGCGGGATCGCACGTGTCCGGTCATCCGCAGCGGTCCTGGTTTCGAGCGCATTCACGTTGTGAAGTGCGCTCTAGAGGATTCGGCCACTACTTGTTGATGCGAAACGCGTAGTCCAGGCTCCCCGGCGCCCCTTCGAAGGCGGTAACGCGCGCCATTCGGAAGCGCGACGCGGCGCACTCACCTGTCGGCGTGCCCTCGTAGGGCGCGCCCAACATCGCCGCCGACTGCACGGCGCCGGAGTTGGCGAAGGTCACGCGAACCTTGCCCGGTCCCGTCGGCCCGTCGGCCTTCTTGCAGCTTGCAAGTATTCCCTCCATGGAACGAAGCGCCGAGCGCGCCGCGTCCGGGTTGAAGGCGTTGGGCGCAACGGGCGTGGCCGCTACGGGAGTCGGCGCTGCGGGCCTCTGCGCGACGGGCGCGGCAGGACGCGGTGGCGAGGGCGCCGCCGGCCTCTTGGGCTCGGGGACCAGAGGCCGTGGGGGCTCGACGGGGCGCGGCGCCGGCTCGTTAGGTTGGGTCGCGACCGGTGGCTCGGTCGGGGCGGCAGGCGGTTCCGCCGTGGCGAGCGCGGGCGGCGGCGTTGGCGCCGGCTCCGCGGGAACTGGCAGAGGAGGCGGTTCGACGGTCGCCGCGTTCGACACCGCCGGCGGCGACTCGGCCGCACCCGAACCTGCCGAGGTCGGCGCCGCCGGTGCGGCCGGCGCGATCACCGTCGGGGGAACCGCCGCGTAGCGCGGCTTGGCGATGAAGTACGCCGCGACGCCGATGCCCACGAGGACGAAGAGCACCACGACACCGATGGCCGCGATGAGCAGCGGCGGGACGCGTTTTGGCGACGCCGGGGCCGTCACGTTCACGTAGCCCTCGGCCCCGTACCCCGTCGGCGGTGGACCGTAGGCAGGCGCGGGCGCGACGGGCGAATAGCCGATCGTTTGCGGCTCTGGCGAAGCCAGCGGTGTCGCGCCCGGCGCGCCGTGCCGATGCGACGGCGGTTGCGGTTCGGCCCCCATGGGGCCGTACGCCGAAGCGGCCACGGGTGCGGTGGCCGTGTGCGTCGCCGTGGCCTCCGGTCGGTACGCCGGCGCGCCGAACGCGGGCGTCCCGAGGGCGGCCGCGCCTTGCGGCGCCGTGGCGTGATGACCGGCCATGATGTCGGGGTAGTGCGTGCCCGTGTTGACGATGGCCGTCGATTCGTACGGATGCGGGCCTCGCTCGACGGGCGGCGCCGCATCGGCCGCGGTCATCGACAGCGGCGGAGCAGGCTCGGTGCGCGCGCGGGTCATTTCTTCGATCGGTGCCGCGACCGGGGCGGGCGTTGCGGCCGGCGCGAGGCCTCGCGACGCAGGCGCTGGGTACGCGGCGCCGAGCGCGAGGGTCTTGTTGAGGCCACCCTGCTTGTCGGGAGGTGCCTGCGCCGAAGGCGGCGCGACGAGGGGCCCCGTTCCCATCAGCGTGCGCGTCATGGGCGACGCCTGATGAACGGGCGGCGCCGTCACGATGGTCTTGTCGAGCTGGCTGAGCGGGGAGACGCTCACCGGCGGCGGCCGTTCCATGGCCGCGGCGCGAACATCGCTGAAGGTCCGCGTCTCGGTCACCTCAGCGTCAACGCCCGGAGGAACGAAGGGCTTCGGTGCCGTCTTCACCTCTAGCTGCCGCGCCGCCGCGGGCTGCACGCCGGGTACCGTCGCGCCGAGATCGGCGTTCGTGAAGAGGCCTCGCGTGTCACTCACGGCGGTCGCGGCGTCGTCTTCCGAATCCCCGACGGCAGGCGCGGGCCCACGGGGACCATCTTGCCTGTCGGCTTCGACGACTTGCGCCCAGAACTCCGTCATGTCGACGGGGCGCTCCTTGGGCTTGAGCGACAACGCGCGCGTCAGGACCTGCAGGAGGGCTGGCCCGAGGTGGCTACAATGCTCTGAAACCTTGACCGTGCGCCTCGCGTCGCAGGCCTCCACCATGCACTCGGCGAGGCTCTCACCTTGCCGCACGCGGCGATCGCTGAGGGCCTCCAGGAAGACCATGGCGAAGGAGTAGACGTCGGTCCACGTGCCGATGAGGCCGACCTTCCAGTCGAACTGCTCGGGCGCCGCATAGGGCGGCGAGAAGACGGGAGCGGTGGTGCTGATGCTTTGAGCCAACGGCGCAACGCCCAGCGTGCCGTCGCTCAGGATCTTCGCCATACCGAAGTCGAGCACCTTGAGCCGTCGCGAATCCTTCGTCTCCGCGAGGAACAGGTTCTGCGGCTTGATGTCCCGGTGAATGACGCCGTGCGAGTGCGCGTAGCCCAGCGCCTCGGCGGCGGGGGCGAAGAGTAAAACGGTCTCCGCCACGCTGCGCCCACGCTCATTCTCGGAAAGCTGACTGCGCCGTCGCCGGAGGAGCGCTCCGAGGGTCTCGCCGGCGAGCCACTCGAGCACCATGTACGGGACGAGGCCGCCCTTTGCGTCCTGTGCCGAGCCGCTGGTGATGCTGCGAACGATGTTCAGGTTGCCCTGCGAGAGCCGATACGCGATGCGGCTCTCGTCGCGGAAGCGATGGGCGAATTGGTCCGCGAGCTCCTTCTTCTCGAGCTGCGGAAGGCGGAGGCACTTGATGGCGACGGGCTCCTTCAAGCCCATATGGAAGCCCTTATAGACGACGCTGAAGCCGCCCTCTCCGACGCAGTCGTCGACGCGGAACTGGCCTCCCAAGACCTTGCCGATGAGGCCGAACGCGTCCGCTGCCATCGCGGAGCGAGTCTATCAGATGGGCGCGCGCAGCCTGAAAAACCCCGGCCCTCCTCAGCGCGACAAGAACCCCTTCAGCACGAAGGCAGCCCCCAGGATGGCGATGAGCGCTGCGATGCCCAGGACCAAGAGGCGCCCGTTGCGGCTCGTTTGGCTTGCGGGAGCGGGGATTTCGACGGTCGGCCGGTCGCTCGGGCCCCTCGACAAGGCGGGCGTGTCGTTGGGCGGGAGCGCGACGCCACCAATGGAAGCTTCCTTCGGCCCGAAGGCCCGGCGCTTCGCCTCGGCGATCGCGTCGCCCAGGGGCATCGTGCTCGCCATTCGCGGAAAGGCGCCCTGCGCGCTTGAGGGCCCGCTCGAGGGCTGGCCCGAGGGCCGAGCGCTGCTCATGGGCATCGTCTGATTGAGCGCGCCCTTGCCCGACAGCGCGCCAGCCGCGGCCCCAGACGGGGTGCCGGCGGCGCCACCGGCGGTGCTCGTCGGGCCGCCGGCAGCTCCCGGCAGCGGCAAGCTGAGAAACGCGTCCATGGGGCTCACCGCGAGCGGCTTCACCGCGGCGCGCGGCGGGTTCTCCTTGCTGACGCAGTTCTTGAGCGCACCCCAGAAGACACCGGCGTCCAGAGGCCGCTTCGTTGGATCGAGCTCCAAGGCGCTGGCGAAGAGCGCCTCCACCTCGTCGGACACCGTGAGGCCAACGTTGCGAGGCGTGGGCCGATGGAGCCCGAGCGTCTTCGCCATGATCTCACCGAGGTGCTCGCCGGTGATGATGGACCGATCAGCCATCACCTCGAGGAGCACCAGCGCGAGCGTGTAGACGTCGGTCCACGCCCCAACGGGCCCAAGGCGCTTGTCCATTTGCTCGGGGGCCGCGTACGCGGGGGCAAAGATCTGGATGTGCGAGAGCGTCTCGGCGCGGGGCCCGAGCTCGATGGCGTGATCGCTGACGACCTTCGCGAGACCGAAGTCGAGGACCTTGGCGCGGACGCCTTCGCGGGTCTTCGCAAAGAAGATGTTTCCGGGGTTCAGATCGCGGTGAACGACACCTTGCGTGTGGGCGTAGACGACCGCAAGCACCGCCGAGTCGAGCAACGGGATCGCTTCGGCGAGGGTGCGGCCCTGGAGCCCGGCCTGCCGTCGAGCCTCAAGCTCCGAGGCGAGCGAATAGCCGTCGAGCCACTCGAGGACCGTGTACGGGATGAGCGCGCCGGTGAGCGGCCCCATGGTCATGCCGCTGGCGATGCTGCGAACGATGTGGAGGTTGCCCTGCGAGAGCTTGTAGAGGATGCGTCCCTCATCGCGAAAGCGCTGCACGAAGGACTCGACGGCCGCCGAGCCGAGGGCCACGGGGAGCTTGAGGCACTTGATCGCGATGGGCTCCGACAGGCCCAGGTGCGTCCCCCGGTAGACCACGCTGAAGCCACCCTCGCCGAGCACCGACTCGACGCGGAACTGTTCGTCTAAGACCTGGCCTATGAGACCAAAGGGGTCGCGCGCCGGCCCCCCGTCGGGAGAGCGACCGCGAAGGTATCGGGTGTCAAGGTCCACCATAGAACGCGATCCGAGCGCCGACGATCACGCCGTGGCTGTCGATGGATGCACTGCTCACGTATTGGTACTCGGCGAAGAGGCCCGGCGTGGCGCGGAGCCCGATGAAGCGCGGACGCGCCAGCTCGTAGAGGACGCCGGCGCCGAGCATCGACTCGGTGCCATCGACGGACAGCGAGCCGTCCTTCTTGTCGGCCACGGCGTGGCCCACACCGAGCTGGGCGACGAGCCCCAAGTCACGAAGCTTCGGCGACACGTGGTAGAGCGGAAACGCTTCAACGCGAAACCCGCCGGTGGTCGTCGCGACCTTGGTCGTCGCGTTTTCGCCGGTCAACCCCCGACCCAAACGCCAAAATTGAAGGTGTCGGCGAGGGCGCCCATGAGGAAGATGCGTTGGCCGCCGCCGAGGATCGCGCCCGACGAGTGGTACTTGCGCGGATCGCCGAGCGCCGACGCCGAGTTCGGGTAGCCGGAGACATCAAGGGTCCCGATGCCCAGCGCGACGCCGAAGACCACGCCGCTCCGATGCTCACCAGGTCGGTCCATCGGGTCAACGGGCGTATCGACCCGCGCTTTTTCGTCGCGCGCGGGCGGTGCGGGCGGTGCGGGCGGCGCAAAAGGGGCCGGCGCCACCGCCGGCTCGGCGCTGGACGCGGTCGGCGCCTCCTGCGCACGAGCCACGTTGGGCAAGGAGGCGCAGAAAAACGCGGCTGTCACGAGCGATCTCGCCACCGACATGCTCGTCGCTTAGCACAGCTGGCGACGGGATGGGGAACGGGCCCAAAACCCGGCCCCTCGCTCGTCGCGGGGCGAGCTCGAACCTGTCGATTTCAGTGTGTCAGGGCAATAGGTGACGCCTCGAGAACCGGATATACGGAGGGAATGACGACCGTGAAGGAACCGGGCCTCCTCGAAGCCGACGCCGAAATCGCCAAGCTCATCGCTCAGGAGAACGTGCGCGAGCACGAGTCGCTCCGCCTCATCGCGAGCGAAAACTACGCCTCCCGCGCCGTCATGGAGGCGACCGGCTCGTGCCTCACCAACAAGTACTCGGAGGGCTACGCCGGCAAGCGCTACTACGAGGGTCAAGCGGTCATCGACGCCGTCGAGGAGCTCGCCGTTTCCCGCGTGAAGGCGCTCTTCGGTGCGGAGCACGCGAACGTGCAACCGTACTCCGGCAGCCCCGCCAACCTCGCCGTCTACCTGGCCTTCTGCCAAGCGGGTGACACCATCATGGGCCTCGGCCTCCCCTTCGGCGGCCACCTGACGCACGGCCACACCGTCTCGATCACCGGCAAGTATTTCAAGAGCGTGCCCTACGGCGTCAAGAAGGACGACTGCCGCATCGACATGGACAACGTGCGCGCGCTGGCCAAGGAGCACCGTCCCAAGCTTCTTTGGGCCGGAACGACGGCGTACCCCCGGACGCTCGACTGGGCCGCGTTTCGGTCCATCGCCGACGAGGTCGGCGCGATCTTGGCGGCAGACATCGCGCACATCTCGGGGCTCGTTTGCGCCGGCGTGCACCCCTCCCCTATCGGGATCGCCGACGTGGTGACCTCGACGACCCACAAGACCTTCCGCGGTCCCCGCGGCGGCATGATCATGTGCAAGAAAGAGCACGCGTCGGCCATCGACCGCGCGGTGTTCCCCGGTCTGCAGGGCGGGCCGCACAACCACACGACGGCGGGCATCGCCGTCGCCGCGCGCGAGGCGATGACGCCGGCCTTCAAGGCCTACGCCGCCGCCGTCGTCGAGAACGCGAAGGCCCTGGCTGAGGCGCTCTCCGCTCGTGGCTTTTCACTCGTCACCGGCGGCACCGACAACCACCTCTTGCTCATCGATCTCACAAGCAAGAACGTGGCGGGCAAGATCGCCGCGAAGGCGCTCGATCGAGCGGGCATCGTCCTCAACTACAACTCGGTCCCCTTCGACCCGCGCAAGCCCTTCGATCCGTCGGGGATTCGCCTCGGCACCCCGGCCGTCACGTCGCGCGGCATGGGCAAGGACATGATGCTCAAGCTTGCCGCGTGGATGGATCGCGTGGTCGCCGCGCCCGACGACGGCGCGCTCCACGACAAGATCGCCGCCGAGGTCCGCGAAGCGTGCGACGCGTTCCCCGCGCCCGGGCTTCGCCTGTAAACGATGACACGGGGGGAAGGCGCCGCCGGGGGACCACGCAGCGCCGTGCGCCATCGCATCCACCTCGCACTCGCGGTCACCGCGCTCGCGTGCGGCGCCGCGCCGACTCCGCCAGGGCCGGTGCCGACCAGAGCGCCGGCCCCCAAGGCCACGGCGACGGCGGCGCCCGCGCCGACCTTGAGCGAATGGCGACCGGCGAGCTTCGGACACGTCATGGTGCCCTCGCCGATCGAGGGCGACAGCGTCGACGTGATCTTTCACTTCCACGTCGGAAAGTCCGCCGAGCCCGAGTACCGCGCGAGCGGCGTACGAGCCGTCGTGGCGGCCGCGAGCCACGGCCTCTTCGCCTCGTCCTATTCGCAAGCCTACGAGGACAAGGCGCGCTTTCCCGAGATCGAAGGCGAGGTTCTGTCGCTCCTCAAGGAGGAGTCCGGCAACGCCTCGCTCCGCATTGGCCGAATCGCGCTGATCGCGTGGAGCGCTGGCTACGGCGCCATCCGAAAGATCCTCGCCGCACAAGACGACCCGCGCATCGACGCGGTCGTTCTCCTGGACGGCATCCATTCGCCTTACCTGGGCAACCCGTCGGCCAAGAAGCCCGACATGCGCAGCGTGTCGTCACTCGTGCGCTTCGCCGAGGCGGCCGCGCGCGGAGAGAAGCTGATGGTCGTCACCCACTCGGCGATCCAAACGGTCGGCTACGCCAACACGACCGAGACCACCACCGCCTTGCTCGCGCTCGCTGGCGCGTCGCGCGAGACGCTCGCGACGCCATTGCCGGCGCCTGGCGGCCTGGAACTCGCAAGCCAAGCGGACCGCGGCGACTTCCACGTGCGCGGCTACGGCGGCGACGATAAGGGCGCGCACGTGGCACACCTCCGCCTCCTCGAGGGGGTCCTGCGCGAACACCTGGTGCCGCGCTGGGCGAGGCCCGCGGCGACGCGGTGACGCGGTGACGTCGCGGGGCGAAAGGCTACGAGGCGCTCTTCCGCCAGGTCGTGTATTTCCCGCGGTGCTCGGGGTGTTCGTTCTCGAAGGCCTCAAGGCTCTCGCGCGTGATCTCGACCTCGATCTCGCCTTCGCGTTCGATCGTTGACTGACAGCCGAGCCGCGAGTTTGCGCGGACGTCGAAGGCCTTGTCGAGCATGTCGGCCTCCTCGTCCTCTTGCTCCGACAAGAGCCCCTGGCCCGACGTCACGTACACGTGGCACGTCGAACAGGCGCAGACGCCGCCGCACGCGTAGCCCTCGGGCGCGTCGATCCCCTGCGCCGCCTTGAGGATGGTCGTGCCCACGGGCACCTCGACCTCACCGTATCCCTTGAAGCGAACCTTCGCCATTTGCTCCTCGATCGATCGCGCTCTTCGACTGCGGTGAGAATCGGTCAGTGGGACGTCGTGTCGTGCGTGGCGAGCGAGCCCTCGACTTCGGCCACGTTCTTGCCGACGGCCGCCAAGGCGACCGCTCGATCCATGCGCCTTCCGGCGAAGGCTCGCGTCTCCTTGTCGAGCGCGTCGATGGCGGCGTGGATGGCCGTCGCGTCGTTGCCCTCGGCGGCTGCGCGGAGGGCGGCGAGCGCCGCGCCGATGCGTTCCCCTTCGGCGCCAACGAGGAGCGCTGCGTCGTCCGTCACGGCCTTCTCGGTAGCCGCCGCGATGCGGTGGGCTTCGACGCGATTCTCGGCGAGCTTGCGGAGCAGCAGATCCTCCTCGCCGTGGTCGAGGGCCGCCATGAGCATCGCCTCGACGGCTTCGTCGTCGAGACCGTAGGACGGCTTAACCTCCACGACCTGCTCAACACCGGTGGTCAGCTCCTTTGCGTGGACCGCGAGGATGCCGTTCTCGTCGACACGAAACGTCACCTCGAGCTTGGCCAAGCCGGCGGCCAAAGGGGGAATCCCCTTCAGCGTGAAGGTCGCGAGGCTGCGGCAATCGACGGCGAGCTCTCGCTCGCCTTGCACGACGTGAATGACGAAGCCCGTCTGCTTGTCTTCCTGCGTCGTGTACGTCGCGCGGGCGGCCGTGGGTACGGTCGTGTTGCGCGGGAGGATTTTGTCGACGACGCCGCCGCCCACCTCGATGCCCAACGACAGCGGGATGACGTAGAGGAGGAGCACGTCGTCGCGCTTCTCATGGCTCGCAAGGATGTCGGCTTGAATGGCGGCGCCGAGGGCGACGACCTGATCGGGGTCGATGTCGGTCAGCGGCGCCCGACCGAAGAGACGCTCCACGAACGCGCGCACCGCGGGGACGCGCGTCGCGCCGCCCACGAGGATGATGCCGTCGAGCTCGCTGGCTTTGAGGCCCGAGTCCTTGAGCGCGCGACGACACGCGGCTCCAGCGCGCTCCAAGAGGGGCGCCACGAACGCCTCAAAGCGGGTGCGCGTGAGCTCGTACATCGAAGCGCCGCCCTGGGCGTCGAGCATGAGCTCGCCGGCACTCTCGCGGGTCGTCAGGGCGTGCTTCAGCTTGCGCGCCTCGTCGAGGACGAGCCGGACAACGGCCGCAGGAATCGTCGCGGGAGACGTCGGCGCTCCGCTCCAGCCGAGCGTGCGGAAGATGTCCTCGGCGATGGCGTGGTCCATGTCGTCACCGCCGAGGGCGCTGTCGCCGCCGGTAGACTTAACCTGAAAGACGCCGTCTTCCAGGAGCAACACCGTCACGTCGAACGTCCCGCCCCCGAGATCGAAGACGACGAAGTGCCCATTCTGCTTCTTGTCGAGGCCGTAGGCCAGGGCCGCCGCCGTGGGCTCGTTCAAGAGGCGCAGGACCTCGAGGCCCGCGAGGCGCCCCGCGTCTTTGGTCGCCTGCCGTTGTGCGTCGTCGAAGTAGGCCGGCACGGTGATGACGACGCCACCGACGGCGCCGAGTTCGTCTTCCGCACGACGGCGAAGCGCTCGGAGAAGGTCAGCGCTTACCTCGACCGGCGTGATGGCGCGGTCGCCCGCCACGCGGAACCGGACGATGTTGGCTTCGCCAGCATCCGGCGCGAGGAGCTCGTAGGGGCCCGCCTGCTTCGTCTGCGCGTCGTCGGCGCCGCGGCCCATGAAGCGCTTCACGCTGGCGATGGTGCTCGACGGGAAGGCCGACGCCTCCGCCAGCGCACGCGCCCCAACGATGATCTCGCCGCCCTCGCGGTAAGAGACGACGCTCGGCACAAGCACCTCGAGGTTGCAGTCGGCGACGGGCTCGGGCCGCTCGTTCTTCACACACGCGACGACCGAGTTGGTCGTGCCAAGATCGATGCCAATGGCTCGCGGGGCCGCGAGCGGGTCGAAGATTTCGAGGAGGGTCATGGCCTCATCCTTCCAGCGGCGCGCCGCCACCTTCCGACAACACGTCTTCGGCGAGGCTCGCCTCCTCGGCAAACCGCATGAAGAAGCGCAGCTCGGCGAGCCGCGCGCGCGCGACGTCGAGCATGGCCGGCTTCTCATCGGCTCCGCGGAACGCTTGCGTGAGCTCCGCCTTCGTGGCTTCGGCGCGCGCAAGAACCGTCTCGGCGAGGGCGCGCACGCGGGACAGGTTCCGCGCGTCTTTGGCGTCTTCGAGCGCTTCGCGCAGCTCCAGCATGCTCGCTAGAAAGGACTGCTCCATGGGCCCTTCGCCGTCGCGCGCGGCGCCAGCCAGCGAGAGGAGCGTCTCGGCCCGTCGCAAGGGGTCTCGCACGATGCGCATGGCCTCGTTGAGCGATGCCGTCCGTCCGAGCGCTTCGGCGCGCGCGCCCGGCGGCTCGCTCCCTTGCCGGTCCGGATGCACGACGCACGAGAGGTGCCGGTGCGCCCGCTCCACGGCCCGGAGGTCCACGTCGAAGCGACGCTCGATGCCGAGGAGAGCAAAAGGGTCCATGACAACGCGCTCCGAGCGCTCAGACGGTAAAAGAATGGCCGCAGCCGCAGCTCGACTTCTCGTTGGGGTTCACGAATTTGAAGCCCTGTCGCATCAGCGTCTGCTCCCAATCGAGGGTGGAGCCGTTGAGGTAGAGCAGGCTCTTCGGGTCCACGAGCACGCGAACGTCGTCGTAGTCGAAGATGACGTCCTTCGGGCGCGGTGCCCCGTCGTGGAATTCGATGACGTAAGAGAAGCCAGAGCACCCGCCGCCGCGGATGCCGACGCGAAGCGCCGTCTCGGCCCGACCGCGCTTCTGGATTTGCTTGCGAATCGCGGAGACCGCGCCGGGCGTCACGGTGATGCTGCCGCGCGACGGCGGCGCCGCCGTCGAGGTGGGCGTCGACGTCGACGCGGGCACGACGACGTCTGCGCCGCCACGGACGGAGAGCGGCACGTCGGAAGGCGTTTGGGCAACTTGGCTCACGGTCATCACCTCGTCTCGCTCGCTTCCGTGCGGGGCGATTCGCCGCGGGGCGCGGAGGCGGCTCGGGCGGCGGCTTGCTTCGCGCGGTAGTCAGCGATGGCGGCCTTGATGGCGTCCTCCGCGAGCACCGAGCAGTGGATCTTCACGGGCGGGAGGTTCAGCTCCGTCACGATGTCTACGTTCTTGATGGTCTCCGCCTCGTCGATGGTGCGGCCTTTGATCCACTCCGTCGCCAGCGACGACGACGCGATGGCCGAACCGCAACCGAAGGTCTTGAACTTGGCGTCCTCGATGACGCCGCCTTCGCCGACGCGGATCTGCAGTCGCATCACGTCGCCGCAAGCGGGCGCGCCCACGAGGCCCGTCCCTACGGTCGGGTCGGCCTTGTCGAGGGTGCCCACGTTGCGGGGGTTCTCTGTGTGCTCGACCACTTTTTCGCTGTACGCCATGGCAATCTCGTCTTTCTTGCTGGCCCGGGGCCTTGCGGGCCGGGGGCTTCGTGGAGCGGAGGAATCTCGTCGCTCGCCCGTCAGTGGGCGACCCAGGCAACGCTCTTTAGGTCGATGCCTTCTTTGAACATTTCGTAGAGCGGCGAGACGTCGCGGAGCTTCTGCACCTTGGCGATGACGAGGTCGGCGACGTAGTCGACCTCTTCGGTCGTGTTGAAGCGACCGATGCCGAAGCGAATGCTCGAGTGCGCGAGCTCGTCTCCGACGCCGAGCGCCCGCAGGACGTAGCTGGGCTCGAGGCTCGCAGAGGTGCACGCGGAACCGGAGCTCACGGCGACGTCCTTGATGGCCATCATGAGCGCCTCACCCTCGACGAAGGCGAAGGAGAGGTTGAGGTTACCGGGCAGCCGATGGTCCATAGAGCCGTTGACGAAGGCCTCTTCGAGGGCGCCCTGAAGCCGCGTGCGGAGGCGCTCGCGGAGCGCGAGGATCTTCGCGGACTCCTCGCGCCCTTCGGTGCGCATGATCTCCGCGGCCTTGCCGAAGCCAACGATGCCGGGAACGTTGAGCGTGCCGGAGCGGTTGCCTCGCTCATGGCCGCCGCCGTCCATTTGGGCGACGAGCCTGACGCGCGGCTTCGCGCGGCGGACGTAGAGCGCGCCCACGCCCTTGGGGCCGTACATCTTGTGGGCCGTGATGGACGCGAGATCGACGTTCATCGCTTGCACGTCGAAGTCGACCTTGCCGACGCCCTGCACTGCGTCGGTGTGAAGGAGCACGCCGCGCTCGCGGGTGATGCGGCCGATCTCGGCGAGCGGCTCCACGGTGCCGATCTCGTTGTTCGCGAGCATCACGGACACGAGGATCGTCTTGTCGGTGATGGCCTTCTTGATGTCGTCGGGATCGACGCGACCGTCTTTCGCGACGGGGAGGTAGGTCACCTGGAAGCCCTGCTTCTCGAGGCGCTTGCAGGTGTCGAGCACGGCCTTGTGCTCGATGACCGTGGTGATGATGTGGTTGCCCTTGTCCTTGTAGAACTCGGCGACGCCCTTGATGGCGAGGTTGTTCGATTCCGTGGCGCCGGAGGTGAAGACGATCTCCTTTTCGCTTTGCGCGCCGATGAGCTTTGCGACACGCTCGCGGGCGACGTCGACGGCCTCTTCGGCGGCCCAGCCGAAGGGATGGTTGCGGCTCGCGGCGTTGCCGAAGACTTCCGTGAAATAGGGGAGCATCTCGTCAACCACGCGGCGGTCGACCGGCGTCGTTGAGTGGTTGTCCATGAAGATCGGAAACTTGATGGTCATGAGTTCCTCGGAAGTCGAAAGCACGCGCTAGCTGGCTTGAAGGCCCGCCACGAGATCAGGGACGCGCGCGTCGCATTCGTGTTGGTCACAGGCCTTGCAGGCGGAGAGCAGGCGGTCGGGATCGCAGACCTCGCAAGTGTCGAGGTAGGTCAGGCTCGCTTGGAGGTCGTGCTCGAGGGCGCGCATGCGGCGCATCGCGTCGCGCGTCTCGTCGAGCTTCTTCTTGTAGAGTTCGCGAACTTGCACCATCGCGCGAGGTGCGGAGCTTGAGCGCTCCCACTCTTTCACGATGGTCTGAATCTCCGTGAGGCTGAAGCCCATCTCCTGGAGCTTGCCAATCCAGCGGATGCGCACGAGCGCTTCGTCGTTGTAGAGGCGGTAGCGCCCCTTTGAGCGGGCCGCCGGGGTCAGAAGCTCCAGCTCCTCGTACAGGTGGATGGCCCGTACCGTCTTCCCGCTGGCGGTCGCCAGATCGCCCACCCGCATAAGACGGTCGGCCTTGTCGAGCCGGCCCTGGCCCGGCGACCCCGCGGGCGCAAGCAAGTCCGCGGACTCCAAGGAACTGGAGCAGACGGAGGCGCGAGGGGGAGTCGTACGGTCATGGGGCGGGTCGCCCTGAAGCAGAGGAGTCAGACGCGCAAGTCTGACGTGCAGGATCGACTCTGAATCCGTAGCGGCATGCTCGCGGGGGGTCAAGGACTAACGCTCACGTGCGCGTGAGAGTGTGCGAGCGCCGCTTGGCGGAAGCCGTTTTCAGTGTTTTCTTGCGGTATCACGCTCGCGGCCTGAGCATGGCCCCGAACGACCGCCCGAACGACGGGGAGGAGACGGACTCGATGGGACGCTCGCGCCTGGAGGAAGAGATTGAAGCGGCCACGCGGCAGTTTGTCTTAAAACTCGTGGAAATCATTCGGAGTGTTTCGATTGCGGAGGTCGCGGCCTTGGGGGCCGAGCCGTCCAAGCCTCGGAGACCCACTACCTCGGTCGTGGGCAAGCCCCCGCAGCGTCGGGCCAGCGCGCCTGGCGGCAGCGATTTGAAAGAGCGGGCCCTTGCGACGATCCGCGACGCAGGGCGCCCCATCGCAGCGAAGTCCATCGCCGACGCGCTATCCGTGCCCGCCGACAAGCTCGCAAAGCCGCTCAAGGAGCTCCGCGACGCCGGCGAGATCACCAAACACGGTGACAAGCGCGCGACGAAGTACTCGCTCTAGATCGACGCCCGACTAGATCGACAGATCCAGCGACGCGCTCTCCTTCACGATCGCTTGGAGCGTCGCGAAGAGCTCGCTCGAACCGCTCTTCGCTTCGCACCACGCGCCGCTAGCCTCGTCGAACGAGAAGTGCCAGGCGCGCGCGTTGGCGGCGACCCAGATCTGCTGCGTGGGGCGCTGCGTGTTGATGACGCAACGGCGTCGGCCCGAGAAGGTCAGCGTGAGGACGTCGCCTTGCGTTCGCTCGCACTCGACGACGTCCGGGTCGACGTCCTTGAGGGCGTCCTCGATGCGGCGGAACGCAACTTCCGCGAGGTCGCGATACTTTGACTCGTCCATGGCGCTCGTGTGCCGGGCTAGTTCAGGGTGAGCGGGAGGCTCAAGAGGAAGGGCGCGATGTTCGCGTCGAAGCCGCGGCCGTCGGCGCCCTCCATTTGGTAGCTGCCCTTCATCTGGCCGCGCGGCGTCTCAAGGACGCAGCCGCTCGTGTACTCGAAGCGCTCACCAGGCTGGAGCCGCGGCTGCTTGCCCACGACACCGGGACCTCGCACCTCGTCGACCTTGCCCGCGCCATCGGTGATGATCCAGTGGCGACTGCGGAGTTGCACGTCGCCCGTGCCCTCGTTGACGATGCGGACCGTGTACGCGAAGACGTAGCGGTGCTCGCGGGGCGAGGACTGCTCCGCCACGTACGTCGACTCGACGGTGACGCGGATACCTTCGGTGATGGCGGTCGACACGTGGGCCGGCACGACGTTCGTCATGGGGACGGTTATAGCGCCCGTCTTGCGAGTTGCGAAAGGGGCGTCGGCGGACGACCGTCCGAATAGCGGGCGGTCGTTCGGCACGCCCGGCCAAAGCCGAGCCGCGCCGCGCGCGATTGACGCCGAGAGCGATGTCGCCGAAATCGGAGGTCATGCCTGTCCCGCGCATCTCCGGTGTTCCGCTTCGTACCCTCGCGCGGGCTGCGCGCACGCGCGGAGGCGCATACTCCATCTATCGAGCCCTGCGAAAGGACGTCCGCGGAGACGAGCTCTTGGCTCTCCCGGAGGGGCTGCGCGGAGGCCTGCTGCATAACTTGACGCCGCTGGCGGGACGACCGCCGCGCTCGGGCCCCGCCGACCTGCCGCTGCCAGCCGGCGGCTGGGCCCCTACGGTGATGAAGATTGGAGAAGCCTACGGGCGGGGCGACCTCACGCCGAGTGAGGTCGTGCGACGGTGCTTCGAGAAAGCGCGCGACCTCGAGTCACGCACGCCGACCCACGCGGTCTTGCTTCAACGCGACGAAGACGTGGCCACGCGCGCGGCAGCGGCCTCGACGGAGCGGTGGCGAACGAAGGCGACGCTCGGGCCCTTCGACGGAGTGCCCTGCGCCATCAAGGAACAGAGCGCCGTCGCCGGTCTGCTGCACCAGAACGGTACGAGGGTCCTGAGCGACCTGCCGGCGAGCCAGGACGCGGCCTGCGTGGAGGCGCTGCGCGCCGCCGGCGCCATCATTCTCGGCACGACGCCCATGACCGAATACGGGATGTCGCCGCTCGGGCAGAACGCCCTCCGGACCATGCCGCGCAATCCGCACGCGCCGGGACACCTGGCCGGCGGCTCCTCCACGGGCTCCGGCGTCGCCGTCGCCACCGGTCTCGTGCCCTTCGCGCTCGGCGTCGACGGCGGCGGGTCGGTGCGCATTCCCGCGGCGTGGAACGGCGTCTTCGGCCTCAAGCCCACTTGGGGAAGAGTCAGTCGGCGTGGCACCTTCGCCAGCGGGAGCATGTCCCACGTCGGTCCCCTCGCATCGAGCGCGGTCGATCTCGCCGGCGTCCTCGAGCGCATCGGTCACAGCGACGCGGAGGACCCGGAGACGTTCGTCGCTCCCGCCATCGACAAGCGGGCGCTCAGCGCCGCGCTTCGTCGCGGTGTTCGAGGCCTGCGCGTCGGCGTCGAGGAGCGCGAGTGGGCCGACGCCTCCTCCGAGATGGCCGCCGGCGGACGAGAGGCCCTTCGCGCCCTCGAGCGCGAAGGCGCGGTCCTTGTTCCCGTGCGCCTCGAGCTGTTGCGTTTTGCCATTGGCATCGGCGCGCTCAACATCGGCCCCGAGGCCCTCGCGCTGAACGCCCGCGACTACCAGCGGCTTGGCCACCTGATGGGGCACGACGTCCAAGTGTCATTCGCGGCGCTGTCGTGTGTATCTTCCACCGAATTTCTCGACGCCCAACGGCTCCGCACGGGCCTTCGTGCGGAGGTCGCCCACGCCTTCCGAGACATCGACCTCTTGGCGCTGCCGACGACCGCCGACGCGGCACCGGCCGTCACGGCGCAGGAGATGGCCAGCGGCTTCATTGACGGCCACGCGCTGGCGCGAGCGTGCCGCTACGCGTTTCTCGCGAACCTGACGGGCCTGCCGGCGGGCACGGCCCCCGTCGGCAAGACCGCCGCCGGTCTTCCCATTGGCTTTCAGCTCGTCGGCGACGCGTGGGACGAGGGGACCGTCCTCGCGGGCCTCGCGCACCTCGAGCGGATGGGCGCGGCCGAGGCGACCCGGCCGCAGGTGTACGTCGACATTCTCGGTTAGAACCGCCCGTTCCGCCGTCCCCTTCCAAACGACCGAGCGCCGTCGTAACCTCGCTCGGTCTTGCGCCTGGTCCACCTCCTCACCTTGCTCGCGGTCGGCTCGCTCTTGGGGTGCAGCCGCAAGGATGAGCAGTTCGAGTCCGTCTGCCAGATCGTGAAGCGCACGGTGGTCGATACCGACGACAAGGGCGCGCCGACGCTCGTCGACCTCGAGCTTGAGTGGGATCCGTGCCCCGGCGATCAGTTCCAGATGGTCCGCGGCGGCAAAGACTTCGCCGCCTGCATGGCCAAGTACGATGAAGGCGACTTCGTCCCGGTGCGCGTGGTCCACCAGTGGGACACGCGCGGCCGCTACTCGTGGGACATCTTTCAGATCGGCGACTGCAAGCGCCCCCTCGAAACGAACAACGAGGGCAGCTACGAGAAGTCGCAGGAGTGCAGCGACGAAAAGTCTTACGGGCAAGCGACGGGCTTCGCCTGCAGTCGGCGGCCGTTCAAAACGCTCGTGTCCGTCTGTCCGTTTATGGCTCGCAACTGATCCGCACCTCTACCTCGCGCTTCGAGAAAAGAACCACCGACGATGTCTGCTCTTGCATCCTTCAACTCGCTCGTTCGCCGTTCCCTCGTGTCCGCCGGCGTCGTTATCGCTGTCGGCCTCGGTGTTGCCTGCACCAGCGACGAGACGACGACCAACCCCGCCACTGTGGACGCCGGCACCGACAGCGGCGGGACGCGCATCATCTGCGGCGCCGGCGCCGCGCTGTGCGCGGGCAACGAGTGGTGCGCCTACGAGCTCGTGGGCTCCTGCGGCAAAGACGGCCAGCGGGGCACGTGCACAGTGCGGCCCCCCAACTGCGCCACCGATTGCCCCGCCGTGTGCGGGTGCGACGGCAAGATCTACTGCAACGCGTGCGAAGCCCAGGCCGGTGGCACCGACGTTGACAAGGCGCGCGCCTGCTTGCCCGGCGGCGGAGAGATCCTCGCCTTCGCCTTGCCAGGCGACCCCGCAAAGGTCGCAGTGCTCAAGAAGGACGAGGCGCGTTCTCTGTGCGTGAGACTCACGCTCGTCGCGCGCCTCGGCTCGCGCTACGGCCTCGACGTCCCGAGCGAGTGGGGCGTCGACGGCGCCGAAGCGACGAACGATCCCGCCGACTGCAGCGTGACGAGCACGGGCACCCTGCCGACCCCAAAGGGCGCAAACCTTGGCCCCGTGAACGGACAAGGGCGCGTCACCTTCTCTGCCGATCGCGGCCAGGCCGGCAAGTATCCCTGTTCGCTTTCCATCGCGGCGCGCCTTCAGTTCGAGCCCTCTCCGAGCGTCCCATGGGTGCCGACCGTCGAGGCGCTGTCGGCGCAGAACGTGAACGTCGCCGGCGGCTGTCCGTAGCGCTGAGTCGCACGCGGCAGGCCAACGCGCAACGTTAGCCTACCGACTGGAGCTCGCTCGCGGCCCTTCGCGCCGTCTCGGGCACCGGCAGCCCTTCGACCTCTGCGTAGAGCGCACGGAGCTCTTGCGGCGACATGTGCCCACGGCCTCGGAGCGCCATCCGAAAGAAACGCGTGCTCTCGAACCCTACTTGCAGCGCGGCGCCGGTGACCGTCAGATCAGGCCGCGCCAGGAGGAGCTGTCGTCCCGCTCGGAGACGGACGCGCAGTCGGTAGTCGATCGGCGTTGTGTGAAATCGGCGGCGGAACGCCCGCGTGAAGGTCTCCGGCAACATGCATGCGGCCTCGGCGAGATGCGCGACGTAAAGCTGCGACACGTGCTCTGATTCGATGAGGCGGCGCGCCTTCTCGAGCGGGTCAACGCACATCGGGGAGGTCTCGCGTTCGACGAACTGCATCACGGCGGTCACGATGGCGTCGTGATCGAGCGGCGCCCTGCTGAGGGCCGCGTCGGCGAACGATCGGGCCGCGAGGACCAGGCGCGGATCATTGTGGCGGAGCGCCCCGGCGACGGGGTGTTCGCTCCAACCAAAGGCCGTCGGGTCGGTGATGCGAAAGCCGACGAGCACGCCGCGCTCGTCGCTCGAGACCCGTGAGTCGGTGTGCAGCTCGCCGGGGTTGTAGGAATAGAGCTGATCGCTCTCGAGCACGTGGGCGCCGCGCGCCTCCGACTCGTACGTGCCGCGTCCATGAAGGAGCACCGCGACTTCGAAGCGATCTTCCACGACGAGCGGACGTCGGTACGGAGCTCCCGGCTCGAACTGAATCACGTAGCCAAGCAAGCCCGGGGCGACGGCGCGGCAACGTATGCGCTGGGTGCCCTTGGGGAAGTTCGGGGGCAGAACGGACGGTGTCTCGGAAGATGAGGGAAGCATGGGAATCTCCTCGCCCGCCTGGCCTTGGCCGCCGTCGGGGTTCACCGGACACTCAGCAACGGTCGCACCAAGGGCGGGTGCGCAAGTCGTTCCCCCAAAAAGGTGGCAAAATTGGCCCCGGCATCGCCGGTGCGCGAGTTGCGCAGGGGGCGACTGGCGGGGTCCAGCCAACAATGCCCCGCGCGTCGATCCACGCCCGAACGCTGCCCTCGTGGCGGGCGGGGGGGGTGGCGGGCGGGGGTGGCTGGCGGCCGTGGCGGCTCGGCGTCCGCCGGCCCGAGTGTGCGATACTGCACCGGTTGATGAAGCCGATCCCAATGCGAGCCGGCGACGACGGTCGGCGCTACACTCACGCTGCGTCATCAGGCGCGCCGGGGGGGCCGAGCGAGTCCTCATGAAGGCGTCGACCATCGCCCTTTCCTGCTTCACGTTGACGGCTGCTGCGTGGCCGAAGGCGTCCTCAGCGCAGGCGCCTCCCCACACGGCCCATGATCCGCCGGCCGCGGCGTTGATTGATCGTCGCGTGGCGCTCACGCGAGGCGCCGCCGCGGGCCCCGGCGTGGCCACCGCCTTGGCGCCACGCGCGTCGGCAGCGCAAGCCGAGGAGATGGCTGGCCCGTTCTTGAGGGCCCCCGCCCTGACGGTCTTCGCTGGATACCGCGCCAGGGCGCCCGTCGTCGGCCCCGAGTTGTCTGTCAACCTCACGCAGGACGTGGCACTTCGCGGCTTGGGCGATGCGCGCAGGCAAGCGGCGGCGCAGCTCCGCGAAGCGGTTCACGCAGACGTGCAACAAGCTCGCCTCGGGGCCGCGCTACGCGGTGTCCTCGCATGGGCGTCTGCGCTCGAAGCCAAAGACGTGCTTCGCCTTCGCACGCTAGCGCTGGCGCAAGCGGAGGCCGTCGCCGCGAGCACGAAAGCACGCGTCGCGTCTGGCGTCGGCCAGCCGCGCGAGCTCGCCCTGGCCTCGGGCGAGGTGGGCACGGCCCACGCGCTGGTCCTTGAAGCGGAAGGTACGCTCTTCGAGAGGCTCGTCGACCTCCGACACGCCTTGGGCATGGCGGAGAGCGACGCCGTCGACGTGAGCGGCGATCTCTACGCGAGCGACGACAGAGCCGTCGACGCCAAGAGCGCGCTCGCCAGCGTCAGCGAACACCCGGCGATGCGGACCGCGCGCGCTCGCACCGAGCTCGTGGCCCGCGAGGGCCTCCTCACGCGTGCGCAACACGGCCCAACGGCGATGGTCGGAGGCAGCTACGCGCGCGAAGCCACCGGCGAACAGATCGTCGGCGCCATCGTCGGGTTCCCGCTGGCCATCGTCGACCCGTCGCGCTTCGAGCAGGCTCGCCTTCGTGCAAGCGAAGACGGGCTCCGCGCCCATGAAGCGCGAACGCTCGCCGAGCTCCGGCGTGACGTTAACCTCGCGCTGCACGATCGCGAACATTGGCGCGAGGTCAAAGAAGCGCTCCGCTCGCGAGCCATCGAGCCTCTCCGCGAGGCGCTCCGCCTCGCGAAGAAGGAGTACGAAGTCGGCACGCAAGACGTGGCCATGGTGCTGCTCGCGCGACAAAAGGTCGTCGGCGCCGAAGAGCAGATGGCTCGCGCCGCCGGCGCCGTGGTTCGCTCCGACGCGCAGCTCGCGTATTTGACCGGGGCCCTCGCGGCAGAGATCGGGAGGAGCCCATGACGACGCACAAGACCCCGCGGGCGCGCCGAGCGGCGGCCATCGTCACGGCATCGCTGGCGCTCTTTGTGAGCGCATGCAAGAAGGAGCCGCCGCCGCAAAAGGCGAGCTCCGAACCGGCCGGCGCCGCCAAGGCTCCGCTCCACATCGACGGCGCCTTGTTGACGAGCGGCCGCGTCAAGCTCGGGAGCGTCGAGCGTCGCCATTTTCGCCGCGAGCTGCGCGTGGCCGGCGAGATCCGCTCCAGCGAGGTCGGCGAAGCCGACGTGGGCGCCTTGGTCGCGGGACGTGTCACGTCGCTCGAGGTAGGCGAAGGCGCTCGCGTGAAGCGAGGCCAGGTGCTCGCGTGGGTCGACGCTCCCGAGGTCGGCCGCGCAACGGCCGAGCTCTTGCGCTCACGGGCGCGCTCGCGCGTCGCGCAGCAGAAGCTAAAGAGGCAGCTCGAGCTCCAAGGTGAAGGCGCTACGAGCAAGAACGCCGTCGATGAAGCCAAGGCAGAGGCGGAGATTGGTCGCGCCGACCTCGCCGCCGCACGCACCCTGCTCTTCAACCTCGGCGGGCAAGAGCCAGCGGAAGGCGCCGGCGAGAACGGCCCCATCTCGGTGCGCGTCCCCGTCCGCGCGCCGATCCCGGGCGTTGTGTCGCGGCACGACGCGATCCTCGGCGCCCCGGTGAGTCCTGAGCGAACCCTCTTCAAGATCATCGCCGACCGCGAGGTTGCGATCATCGCGAAGGTCCCGGAGGGCGCGCTTAAGCCATCGACCGGTGCCAGGGCGGTCGTTCGCTCACGAGGCGGTTCACCTTCCGGCGGTCCGCGGGAGTGCGCCGCCCATGCCGTCGGCGAGCTCGGCGCCATCGAGGAAGGGACCCGCACCCTGCCGCTTCGCCTGGCCCCCGACGGCCCGTGCACCTGGCTCGCGCCGGGCGGCTACGTCGACGTCGCCTTTCCGATGGAGAGCGAAGACGCCGGTCCGCCGGCCCTCATCGTGCCGTCGGACGCCGTCGTCGACGTCCAAGGAGTGCCCTCACTCTTCGTTCCCGTGGCGGGCCGCGAAGGCGACTTCGAGCGTCGCACGGTTCGCGTCACTTCGACCTTCGGCGCCGACAGCGTCATCGAATCGGGCGTCGCCGAGGGCGAGCGCATCGTGATCAGCGGCGCGCTGCTCCTCAAGGGTGAGCTGCTCCGCGCCGAGCTCGAGGGAAAGTAGGACCCGTGATCGCGGCCATCGTCGAGTGGTGCCTAGCGCGCCGCCTCGTGATCGTTCTCCTCGCCGTGCTCCTCTCGGCCTTCGGGGTGAAGGCCTACCGCGAGCTGCCCGTGGACGCCGTTCCCGATGTCACGAGCGTTCAGGTTCAGGTGCTCACCAACGCGCCGGGCCTGTCGCCGCTCGAGGTCGAAGCCCTCGTCAGCCGGCCCGTCGAGCTCGCCATGGCCGGCTTGCCCGGCGCAACGACCATTCGGAGCGTCTCGCGAAGCGGCGTCTCGGCGGTCACCATCGTCTTCAACGACGACGCGAACCTCCTCGAGGCGCGCTCACTCGTCTCTCAACGCCTCGCATCGGCGCGCGAAGCCATTCCCGCGTCGGCCGAACGGCCCGAGCTCGGGCCCCTCACGACGGCGCTCGGCGAGGTCTATCACTTCAGCCTGAAGTGGCCCGATCACGCGGCACGAGAGCTCCGAACGCTCGTCGAGTGGGACCTCGCGCCGGCGCTGCTCACGATCCCGGGCGTCGTGGAGGTCAACCCCTGGGGGAGCGGCGCGCGGCAGGTCGAGGTGCGCCTGCGCGGCACCGACATGCGCGCCCTCGCCGTCAGTCAGAAGCAGGTCGAAGCGGCCCTCCTCGGCGGAGGCCAGAGCGCCGGCGCCGGCGCGCTGGAGCGACGCGAGGAGCAGATCCTCGTGCGCTTCGACGGGCAATACCGCACGATTCAAGACGTCGAGCGGCAGGTCGTGGGCACGCGTCAGGGCGGCGTGCCGATCTTCGTCAAAGACGTCGCGACGGTCACCGACGGCGAGGCGTATCGCACGTCCGCGGCGACCGCCGACGGCGAGGGCGAGACCATCTACGTGATGGTGCAGATGGTCGCCGGCGGAAACGCGAGCGAGGTCGTCGCGCGGGTCAAGGAGCGCCTCGATGAAGTGAAGAAGCGTCTCCCGAAGGGCGTCGTACTCGAGCCCTTCTACGATCGCGCCGCGCTCGTCGACCGAGTCCTCGGCACCGTGAAGCGCTCGCTCTTGGAGGGCGGCGTCATCGTCATCGTCGTGCTCTTTTTGCTCCTCGGTGACATTCGCGCAGGGCTCGTCGTCGCCACGGCGATCCCTTTCGCCATGCTCGGCGCGTTCCTGCTCATGAACGCGCTCAAGATCAGCGGCAATCTCATGAGCCTCGGCGCCATCGACTTCGGTTTGGTCGTCGATGGTGCCGTGGTCATCGTAGAAGGCGCGATGGCGCGCATGGCTGCGAAGAAGCTCTCGGCGCAGGCCGCGCTGTCGCAGGAGGCCCACGCCGTCGGTCGCCCCTTGGCCTTCGGCGTCTTCATCGTCGCGCTCGTGTACGTGCCGGTGCTCTTCCTCGAGGGCGTGGAAGGCAAGATGTTCCGCCCCATGGCCTTCGTGGTGCTCTTCGCCCTCGGCACCGCGCTCGTCCTCTCCTTCACGTGGATCCCGGTCGCCGCCAGCGTGCTCCTAAAGAACGTCCGCAGCGGCGACCCGATGCTCGTGCGCGCGCTCCGCCGGGTCTATCAGCCAGTCCTCGAGCTCTTTCTCGCGCGGCCGCTGCTCGCCGCCGCGGCGAGCGTCGTCTTGATCGCCTTGGGCGCCTTCGCGGCGGCCACGCGCGGCGCGGAGTTCGTTCCGCGCCTCGAAGAGGGCGACCTCGCGATTCAGGTCACGAGGCCGCCGAGTGTCTCGCTCTCGGAAGCGGTGCGAGGGACGCTCACCATCGAAAAGACGCTGCGCGCGTTCCCGGAGGTGACGCGCGTCGTCTCACGCACCGGCAGCCCCGACGTCGCCACCGACGTCATGGGCATCGAGCAGAGCGACGTCTTCGTGATCCTGAAGCCCCAGAGCGAGTGGACGACAGCCCACGATCGCGAAAGCCTCGTGGCGGTCTTCGACGAGGCCCTCCGCAAGAAGCTTCCGGGCACCGGGTTCAGCTTCACCCAGCCCATCGAGATGCGCGTGCAGGAGTTGCTTGGAGGCCTCAAGAGCGACGTGGGCGTGAAGGTCTTCGGCGACGACTTGCCCGTCTTGACGCACATCGCCGGCGACGTCGCTCGCATGCTCTCCGAGATTCCTGGCGCCGAGGACGTTCGCGTCGAGCCCACGTCGGGCCTGCCGCTGCTCACGATTTTGCCGAACCCGCAGAAGATGGGGCGCCTCGGCGTGTCGACGGAAGAAGTGCGCGCTGCCGTCGAAGCCATTCGCGCCGGGCGCGTCGTGGGCACGCTGGTTGAGGGCGAGCGACGCTTCGCGGTGACGATTCGCCTCGACGCGCCGCCTCCGCCCGACGTCGCGTCACTCGAGGCCATGCCGCTATCGCTCTCGGAGGGGCGCGTCTTGCCGCTCGGCGACGTCTGCGACATCCGCCTCGACGAGGGACCGGCACAAATCAGCCGCGAACACGCGCGGCGCCGCGTGCTCGTCGAAGCGAACATCCGCGGCCGCGACTTGGGCTCGTTCGTTCGCGAGCTCGGGCGCCGGCTCGCCAAGGTGGACCTGCCGCCACGCACGTATTTCACCGTCACCGGCCAATACGAGAACCTCATTCACGCGGCCACGCGCTTCGCCATCATTATCCCCGCGACGCTCGCGGTGATCTTCGCCCTCCTCTACCTGGCCTTCGCGAGCGTGCGGCCGGCGGCGCTGATCTTCTTGAACGTGCCCATCGCAGCGAGCGGCGGCGTGCTCGCGCTGGCGAGCCGCGGCTTGCCCCTTTCCATCTCGGCGGCCGTCGGGTTCATCGCGCTCTTCGGCATCGTCACATTGAACGGCGTCGTCCTCATGACGGCCGCGCGGCGCAACGCGGCGGAGGGTCTCGCGCCGCTCTCCGCGGTCCGCGCCGCTTGCGAGGAGCGCTTCCGGCCGGTCCTCACGACCGCCGTGGTCGCCTCCATTGGCTTCCTACCGATGGCCATCGCCACCGGTACCGGTGCGGAGGTGCAGAGGCCCCTCGCCACGGTGGTCATCGGTGGCCTCGTCACGGCTACCGCGTTGACGCTCGTCATCTTGCCAGCGCTCTACGCGTGGCTGGCCCGCGGCGACGCGACCGTCGCCGGCGGCGACTCGATCACCGAGCTGTAACGGCACCGAACGCGGCACCGAAGCCTAGGGCACTGCGCCGCGAGGTTTTAGACGTTGGGGCGCGCGCTCGAGCGAGGCGCTTCGCCGCCCCGCGCCAGGAAGTCGATGAGGTCGATCTTGGTCACGATGCCCACGACGTCGTCCTTCTCCATCACGATGGCACTCTTCGCGTCGGCGAGGACGCCTTGCAGGAGCTCGATCTTGGTGTCGGGGGTCACCGTGGCGTAGTCGTCTTCGGCGAGCTCGCCGACCGGTGAGTCGAGGGTCTTTAGACCTGTCACGAGGTGCCGAAGGAGGTCGACCTCGGCCACGATGCCAGCGAGCCGGCCGCCCTCGATGAGCGGGAGCTGGCTGATCCCTTCCCTCTTGAGCGTGTCGATGACTTCGCGCACGGTCGACTTCGGCGCCGCCGTGACGAGCTTGCGCTTGTGCGTCGCCATGACGTCGCGCACGGTGCCGAGGCCCGGCGACTCCTCGAGGAAGCCGTTCTCACGCATCCAGTCATCGTTGAAGATCTTCGACAGGTATTTGATGCCTCCGTCGGCGAGGAAGACGAGGATCTTCTCCTTCTTGTTGCGCTCACGGGCGTACTTGATGGCGCCGGCCACGGCGGCGCCGCCGGAGCCGCCGGCGAAGAGCCCCTCGAGGCGCGTGAGGTCGCGCGTCATGAGGAAACACTCTCGGTCGTCGACGCGGACGATGTCGTCCAAGATCTTGAGGTCCATGGTCGTGGGGAAGAAGTCTTCGCCGATGCCTTCGACCTTGTACGAGAAGGGCTTGGTGACGCGGCCCGTCTTGACGAAGTCGTAGTAGAGCGAGCCCACGGGATCGACGCCGACGATGCGGAGGTTGGGCATCTTCTCGCGAAGAAACTTGCCGGCGCCGCTCAGCGTGCCTCCGGTGCCCATGCCCGCCATGAAGATGTCAAAGTCACCGTTGGTCTGGCGCCAGATCTCCGGGCCCGTCGACAGGTAGTGCGCCTCCGGGTTGGCCGGGTTGTGGTACTGGTTCGCGTAGAAGCTGTTGGGCGTCTCGTTGGCGAGACGCTTGGCGACTTGATAGTAGCTGCGCGGATCTTCCGCCTCGACGGCCGTGGGGCAGACCACGACCTTGGCGCCGAAGGCACGCAGGTACGAGATCTTCTCCTGGCTCATCTTGTCGGGCATGACGAAGATGCACTTGTAGCCGCGCACCGTCGCGATGAGGGCGAGCGACGCGCCGGTGTTGCCGCTCGTGGCCTCGATGATCGTGCCGCCGGGTTTGAGGCCGTTTTCTTCGGCGCGGCGCACGAGGTTCCACGCGAGGCGATCTTTGTGGCTGCCGCCGGGGTTCAGGTACTCGAGCTTGACGTAGATCTCCGCCGCGAGCCCTTGCGTCACGCGGTTGAGGCGAACGATCGGCGTGTTGCCGACCCCCTGAAGAATGTTCTCGATGGCACCGTGCATCATGATGGTGTCGCTCCCGTGCGGTGATTCTCGTCGCTTAGTTCCGCTGCCACTTGGTTCCGTCGGCGCAGCTGTACCGGTCGACCTGCGCGAGCGCGATCGACGCAGCCTCGACGTGCCGCATCGGCCAACTCAAGATCGCCTTCGGCGCCTTGGCGGCGATCTCGTCTTTGCCTTCGAGCTTCTTGCCGAAGCCCACGAAATGCTCGCCGCCCCTGTTGAGCCGCGCCGAACGGCCCCAGCTATCAAAGCCGTAGGCCGTTCCCTCGAGCGAGGTGATGGCGCACGGCACATCGCTCTTCACGACGAGCGACATCTCCGCGCCCTCGTCACCGCGGCCGACAGACCCGAGCGTAACGCGAACGGGATCTTTTGCGGTGAACTCGGCTACGGCACGGCGCGCGCGTTCGAGAGGCATGGCCACCAAGACTTTCGTGCCGGGCGGCGGCACCGGGTTGGCGTCGTCGGCCCTGAGCTTCGAGACCTGCGCCTCGGTGAGCACCATGGGCGGCAGGCGCCACTCGCGCTCGAGCTTCGCCTGACCCAGCACGTAGCCGGCGAAAAACGCGCCGATCACGAGCGTGAGCCCCAACGCGCCCAGGATGACTTTTCGAATCACGACGCCTCCACTTCAGAGAATGCTGACGAGCGCCATGAGGCCGGCCGTGATCGGCGGCACCCACGCGCGGAAGATTCGGAACCAACGGTCGACGTCGTCTTCCTTCACGATCATGAAGAACCACGTCGTCGCCATGTTCAGCAGGAGCGCCACGTACACGCCCAGCATGAGCTTGTCGGCGCGGGTCAGATAGCCGGTGGCCGGTAACGCCTGCGTGAGCGAGTAGTGGAAGAAGACGGCGGCCGCGAGCATGGGCGCTCCGGCGTTGCTGCGAACCTCCAGCTCTTGCGGCGGGACCCACAAGCCGAAGAGCGAGATGAGCACGATGATGTACGCGGGCACGAAGACGCTGAAGGCCGCCGACGTGACGAAGCGATCGATCGAGAGCGTGAACTTGTAGCGCGACACGTAGAGGTCGTCGCGATCGAAGCGCGGCGGGTAGCGATGCTTGTAGGCGCGTGCGCCGATGCCCGCGACGGACCAGCCGGGCAGCTCGAAGCCTTCGTCGAGGCTGGTGCGCTCCTTGTGCGGCTCGAAGATGAGCTGGTCGACGCCGGCGCGCTGGTCTTCCATCTCGATGACGAGGTCCTGCGTGTCGAAGGGGTACCTGCGAAGGTCCACCGGGCTCTCGAACTTCGCGCCGCAACGGAGGAGCCTAAAGGTCGGCGTGTCGGCGAGCACCGTTTGATTGATCTCCGTGGCGTTCGGAAACGTGAGCGTCACGACCCCCATGGGCTTGTCGCTCGTAAGGGAGACGAAGAAGTCAGCCTGGAACGAGCCGTGCTGAATGTCGTATTCGCGAACTGTGGCGAGGACGAGACCCACCTTCGCAGTCGCGGGCCCGCCAAACTTGGGGTGCGCGAACGGGGAACGAAACGGGCCCTCCCTGTGGATCGGCACGTTGCCCGTGCCGATGGCCGCCTTCTCCTCTTCCGAGATGTCCTTCGGGAAGTCGTCGTCGGTTTGAACGGTGGCGTAGTCGATGCCCTCCTCGGGCTTGTCGGAGGGCTTGTCGGAGGGCTTGTCGGAAGGCGGCGGCTCCGCCCCTCCACTGGCTTTCGCGTCGCTCTTCGCGCCGTCGTCCTTGGGCGCCGGCGGCTCCTTGACCGCGCCGGCCTTCTCCTTCGGATCCGCCGCGCCCTTCTTCGCGCCGTCTTTCGCGCTCTTTTCGGCTTTCGCGGGCGCCTCGGCTTTGGGCGCGTCAGGCTTGGCGCCCGCCTTGTCCTCGCCCTTGGCGTTCACGCTGCTCTCCTGCGGGCCCTGAGCGAGCGTGACGCCCTTGCCGCGTCCCGATTGCGCCGACACCTTGCCGGCGACAATGACGACCCCCAGCACAAGCGCAATCGCGACCGACAGCACTTGCATAAGTGGAAGCCGGCGCACCGGTCGGTCCCGATCCTTTCGCGGCGTTCTCGGCATGGGGTGCCGCAAGGTACCGCTCTCTCGGTCGCAGACGCTATAGTTTCGGCCATGGGCCGGCTCCGCAATCCGCTTGCTGCCGCGGTGGTCCTTGGCGCCCTGGTTTCGGGCACCGCGACTTGCCGCAAGAAGGAAGCGCCGGCGGCCGAGACGAAGACCAAGGCGGAGGCCGACATCGTGCTCGGGGCCGGGATCCTCGACGCCGCCGCCATTCGCACCGGCAAGCCACGCAGCGTCGCCTTCCGCACGCACGTCACGGTGACGGGCATGCTCGAGTTCGTGCCCAACCGCGTCGCGAAGGTGGGCCCCATCATCGAGGGCCGCATCGTGCAGATCCGCGTCGATCCTGGGCAGCGCGTGACGCCGGGGGCGATTCTCGCGACCGTCGACAGCGTGGAGGTTCGCCGCGCGCGCGCCGACTACCTGACGTCGCAGGTGAAGGTCGAGTTCGCCGCTCGCGAGCGCGAGCGACAAAGGCGCCTCGCCGACGGGGGTCTCACGACGGGCCAATCGGTCTTGGCCGCCGAGACGCAGACGGATCTCGCGCTGCTCGAGAAGCGAGCCGCCGCGGAGCGACTCTCCGCCGTCGGCGTTCGAGCAGAAGATCTCAACGCGGCGACCGAAGGCCGAGCGAGTCGGCCGTCGACGGGGACGGCGCTGAAGACGCCGCTCGGCGGGCTCGTCCTCGACGTCAACGCGCGCATCGGCCAAGCCGTGAGCGCGGCCGACACGCTCTTCGTCGTCGGCGAGATCGACAAGGTTTGGCTCGTCGTCGACGTCTACGAGCGCGACCTCTCACGCGTGCACGTGGGCGACGAAGCGCGGGCGCGCGTCGTCGCGTACCCGGAGCGTGAGTTCCGCGGCACCGTCGACTACGTCGCAGGCACCGTCGACCCCGTGCGGCGCGCCGTCTCCGCACGCGTTGTGCTCGACAACCCTGATGGCCTCCTCCGGCCCGGCATGAGCGCGACGGCTCACGTCTTCGGCAGCGGCACGATCCAAGGCGGCGACGGAGGCGCGGCGCCGATGATGATCGTCGTCCCGAAGGAGGCCGTGCAGACCATCGACGGTCAGCCGTTTGTGTTCCTCGACAAGGGCGGCGGCAAGTTCGACCTGCGCCCTGTGGTCCGCGGCGGCGAGGTCGACGGCGACGTCGAAATCAAGAGGGGCCTCGCTGCCGACGAGAGCATCGCCATCGAAGGGACCTTCGTGCTCAAGAGCGAAGCCTTGCGCTCGCAAATGGGGGAAAACGATTGACGGAGCCGGACGCGTCCGTGCCGCCGGAAGGACCCGGGCGCGAGCCTGAGGCGGCGCGGGCCCCCGCCAAGGAGTCCGCGAAGGAGTCGCCCCTCGACCGGCTGCTCGCGCTGTCGGTGCGAGCCCGCGGTCTCGTCTTCCTGATGTCGGCGCTCTTCGTCTTGGTCGCCGCCTTCGCGGCGTCGCGTGTGCCCATCGACGCGGTCCCCGACGTCACCAACACGCAGGTCCAGGTCATCACGCGCGCCGAGGCGCTCGGCCCCGTCGATGTAGAGACCAACGTCTCGTTCCCCATCGAGACCGTCATGGCGGGAACGCCGGGCCTCGCCGAGCTCCGGAGCATCTCCCGCCCCGGCATCTCCGTCGTGACGATGGTCTTCGACGACGACGTCGACATCTACTTTGCGCGGCAGCTCGTCGCCGAACGTCTCCCGCAAGCGAGAGCGGCAATCCCCGAGGCCTTCGGTGAGCCTCAACTGGGTCCCCTCTCGAGCGGTCTCGGCGAAGTGCTCCACTTCGAGGTCAAGAGCGACAAGGTCTCGCTCATGGACCGACGCACGCTGCTCGATTGGTCCATCTCTCCGCGCTTGCGCATGGTCGACGGCGTCGTGGAGGTCAACGCCTTCGGCGGCGAGGGCAAGACGCTCGAGCTGGAGGTCGACGCCGCGCGGCTTACCGCCGCCAAGGTTGGAGTCCGCGAGGTGGCCGAGGCCATCGATCGAAACCACTCGGCCGTCGGCGGCGCTTACATCGTGCAAGGCCGCGAGAACGTCACGGTGCGCGGCGAGGGGCGCCTCAGGACGCCCGAAGACCTGGAGAACGTCGTCATCGAGACGCGTCCCGACCGGGCGCCTCTCTTCGTCCGCGACGTCGGCAGAGCGCACTACGCGGCCAAGGTTCGCTACGGCGCCGCGACGCGGGACGGACGCGGCGAGACGGTCGTGGGCGTGGTGCTCATGCGCCGCGGAGCAAACTCACACGACGTCGTCGTTCGCACGAAGGCGGCCTTGGATGAGCTGCGAAAGACGCTGCCGGAGGGCGTCTCCATCGACGTCTACTACGACCGCACCGAGCTCGTGGAGCGGACCATCCACACGGTAGGTACGAACCTCGCCGAAGCCATCGCGCTCGTCATCGTGATCTTGCTCGTCACCCTCGCGAGCTTCCGTGCCGGCGCCGTCGTGGCCATCGCCATCCCCTTCGCGCTGCTCGGCGTCTTCGTCGGCATGTGGGCCTTCGGCGTCTCCGGCAACCTCTTGTCGCTCGGCGCCATCGACTTCGGACTCGTGGTCGACGGCGCCATCATCATCGTCGAAAACGCGCAGCGTCGCCTCGCAGAGCGACGGACGCTCCTGGGTCGCAAGCTCACCGACATGGAGCGGCAGGACGTCGTCGTCGGCGCGGCCCGCGAGGTGCGGAGCGCGACGCTCTTCGGCGAAGCCATCATCGCGCTCGTCTACGTTCCCATCTTGGCGCTCGCGAGCGTCGAGGGACGCATGTTCCGTCCCATGGCGCTCACGGTCCTCTTCGCGCTCGGCGCTGCCTTCGTGCTCTCGGTGACGCTCGTACCCGCGCTCGCGTCGTTGGTGCTGGACCGGAACGCGCGGGACCGGCACAGCCCGCTCATCCGTGGCGCCGAGAAGGTCTACGCGCCGGTGCTCCGCGGCGTCCTCTCGTGGCCCCGCGTGACGAGCGCGCTGGCGGCCGCGTCGTTCATCGCCGCCGTGGGGCTGGCGACGACCTTGGGGCGAGAGTTTCTGCCGAAGCTCGACGAAGGCACGCTCGTCATTCCGTCGATTCGTTTGCCGTCGGTCTCCCTCGAACAGTCGCTCGTGCAGACCAAGCAGGTCGAGACGGCGCTCCTCAAGATCCCCGAGGTCACCGGCGTCGTCTGCCGCACCGGACGCGCCGAGATTGCCATCGACCCGATGGGCATCAACATGACCGACGTCTACGTGCTCCTGAAGCCCCGCAGCCAGTGGAAGAGCGCCGCCACGCGCGAGGAGTTCATCCAGGTCGTCGACAAAGCGCTTCGCGAACAGGTGCCGGCCATCGGGCTCTCGTACTCGCAGCCCATCGAGATGAACACGAACGATTTGCTCGCGGGCATTTCCTCGGATCTCGCCGTGCACATCTACGGCAACGACCTGGCGGCGCTCAAGCTCGCGGCCGACGACTCGGTGCGCATCCTCAAGGACGTGCCCGGCGCCAAGGACGTTCGCGCGGACCAGGTCGCGGGCCTCAACGTCTTGACGGTGGAGGTCGACCGCGCGGCCATCGCGCGGCACGGCCTGTCGGTCGACGCGGTCTTGGCGACGGTCGCGGCCATTGGCGGCATCGAGGTCGGCACTGTGGTCGACGGCCCGCAGCGCTACGCGATTCAGGTGCGCCTCGCGCCTTCGGCGCGCGAATCGCCCGACGCCATCTCGCGTGTTCCGGTGCGCCTCCCCACGGGCGAGCTCCTCCCGCTCGGGCAGTTGACGCGCGTCGACCTCGCGCCGGGACCGTCCGAGGTGAACCGCGAACGGCTCCAACGTCGCGTGACGGTCCAAATCAACGTGCGCGGTCGTGACTTGGCGTCGTTCGCGGAGGAGGCCCGCGCGCGGCTCGACAAGGAGCTCCGCTTGCCGTCGGGCTACGGCGTGGCCTGGGCCGGCGAATACGAGCGCCTCCAGCACGCGATGGCGCGACTCATCGTCGTCGTGCCCGTCGCCCTCGCGCTCATCCTCGTCCTCCTCACGGCGACCTTCGGTTCGCTGAGACCGGCGATGTTGATCTTCGCGAGCGTCCCCATGGCCGTCACCGGTGGCGTCGTGGCGCTCGCGCTCCGCGACATGCCCTTCAGCATCTCCGCCGGCGTAGGGTTCATCGCCCTCTTCGGCGTCGCGGTGCTAAACGGACTGGTCCTCGTCTCCAGCATCGAGCGGCTTCGCTTCGGTGAGGCGACTCTGGTCGATGCCATCGTGCACGGAGCCGAGAGCCGGCTCCGGGCCGTCCTGACGACGGCGCTCGTCGCCTCCGTAGGGTTCTTGCCGATGGCGCTGGCCACGGGCGCCGGCGCCGAAGTTCAAAGGCCGCTCGCCACGGTGGTCATCGGCGGCATCGTGAGCTCGACCCTGCTGACGCTCCTCCTCTTGCCCGCGGCCTACGCGCTCGCGTACCGCAAGCGGCAGGTCGCCCCGACCCAGACCTCGTGCTAAGCCCGCGGGCCATGACGCCCTTCGCCGGAAAGGCCCTAGCCCTCGCCTTCGCGAGCAGCGTTGTGCTGCTCGCGGCGGGTCTTCAGGCTTCGCCCACCGGGCGAGGCCAGCGCATGGCGTCGCTGGAGGCCGCCGCGGCCTCACCGCCGACGCGCTGCCCCCGGCACATGGCCATGGTGGTTTCCGATGGGCGTGCATTCTGCATCGATCGCTACGAGGCGGCGGTGGTGGAGATCACCGAGAAGGGCAAGCTCGCCGCGCACTCGCCCTACGAGCCCGTCACCGGCAAGAAGGTGAAGGCCGTCTCCGCGCCGGGCCTCGTGCCGCAGGGGTACATCTCGGGCCTCGAAGCGAAGGCCGCCTGCGAAAACGCGGGCAAGCGTCTCTGCGCCCCCGAGGAATGGGACGCGGCGTGCCGCGGCCGCACGAAGACGACCTACCCCTACGGCGAAACCGAGATCCCGGGCCGCTGCAACGCCGAGCGGCGCAAGGCGCACCCGGTGGTGGAGCTGTTCCAAGCCGCCGACGATCCGTTCCACGACTTCACCAAGATGAACGATCCGCGCATCAACCAGCTGCCCAAGACCTTGAGCAAGACCGGCGCCCATGCTTCGTGCAAGTCGAGCTACGGCGTCTTCGACATGGTGGGCAACCTCCACGAGTGGACGAACGACCCCAAGGGACAGTTTCGCGGCGGCTACTACATGGACACGCACAAGAACGGCGACGGGTGCGGCTACCGCACCGTGGCCCACGACGTCTCGTACCACGACTACTCGACCGGCTTTCGCTGCTGCAAGTAGGCGGCCCGGTACGGCCTCCGCAAAGCCGGGGCTGACCGCTCTACATGCACTGCGGCGCGCTGGCCGGAAGGGCGACGTACCGAAGCGGGAGCGGCGCCACCATCTTGCAAATGTTTCCTCCCCACGGGAACGGTGGCCACGGTCGTCGGCACGGCCGCCGTCGTCGCGCCAACGGGGCCCGTGTACATCACCTGGACCGATTGCGAGGTGCCTTCTGCGAAGACGGAGATCGGGTTGGTGGCGTCGACGTAGAAGCTGTACGCGTCGGTGATCGTCGGGATGTTCACGAAGCCGTCGGCGTTGCCGTTGTTGGATAGGGCAAAGTAGTCCTGCGGGTTCGTCACGAAGGGGCACCCGTTGATGTCGAGCGATGTGATGGGCACGACGCCGACCTGATCGAAACGCACGTAGCTGAGGTTGGCACCGGTGACAGGCCTTGTTCCCGCGATGGAGGCGGTGGCCTTTAGAGGGTCGTTGGTGTTGAACGACAGCGTAACGGTCGGGGCGGAGCCGCCGAGATCGGTCCCCACGACGGCGTTTTTGCCGGTGACGGTGAACGTCACGCTGCTGCCCGGCGCGATGGGCGTGGCGCTCGTTGGCGACACCGTCGCGGGCCCCGTGACGGCGATGTTCGAGAGCACGAGGGCGCCCGTCGCCGTCACGTCGTTGGCGATGACGACCGTTGCCGTGGGCGCGCCAAGCACGCCGCACGTCACGCCGAGAGCTCCGAGGCCGTTGCCACCGTAGACGTATTTCGGAAGGAGTCCGGTGCCCTTGATGGCGATGGCCGACGGCAGCGCCGCACACAGGGGCACGCCGGTGGACGAAAGGGTGACGGTGCCGTTGGAGACGACGCCCGCCGTTGGCGTAAAGATCACGTTGGGGCTGGCCGTCCCCGTCGTCGCGACAAGAGACGCAGTCCCGGCGCCGAGGCTCGTCGAGAAGGGCGCGCTGGTCGAAAGCCCAACGCTCGCGGCGACGTTGCCGGTGTTCGTGAGGTTCAGCGCAAGCGACTTGGCGACGCCGCGCGTGGACGAGCCGAAATCTTTGACCACCATCGACGCGCCGATGATGGCGCCGCGAGCCGACTGCGAGATCGAGAGCACATGCGGGTTCGGATCGTTCGGCGCGTTCGTGGTCACCGTGAGCGAGCTCCCGTAAGCGTTGGGCGCGACGGAGCGAGGCGCCGTCATGGTGGGCGACGACACAGTGAGCGCGACCTCACCGTTCGCCGCAACGGACCCGTTCTTTGGCGTAACCGAGTAGATGCTCCCGACCGGTAGCGTCGCCGCGAAGGTGATCGCGAAAGCGTTGTCGTTCTTAATCGTGACCGTCTTGGCCGTGGCCTGCGTACCGCAATCGGTGGTGCCAAATTCAACGTGCCCGTGACGGTCACCGGCGCGTAGGTCCCCTCCCCTTTGAGCTCGACGGCCGCGGGCGGTGCGCCACAAATGGCCCCTTGCGCCGAGAGCGCGACGGCCTTCGTCACGGCGCCGCTCGCCTTCGGCGCGAAGTTGCCGTCGAGCGTCTGCGACGCGCCACCGGCAAGGACGATCGGTGCGTCAGCGCCGACGAGGGAGAAGTCGCCGAGCGCGCCCGGGGCGAGGCTTACGGTGACCGGCGCGTTCCCGGTGTTCGCAAGGACGATGGGCAATACCGGCGCGGTCGCGCCAACCTTCACCTGGCCGAAGTCGGCCGGCGCCGGCTGAACGGTAACGACGGCGCCGCGCGGCGTGAGCGTGATTGGCAGGGATAGCTCCGGTGCGCCGGGCACATCGCTGGTGACGGCGACGACGCCCGTGACCGCGAGCCCCGGCGTAGCCCCGGCCGGGACCGTGTTGGCCTTGAGGGTCACGGTGCGCTCATCGCCGGGGTCGGCGCTACCGGCGACGTCGCCCTCGAGGGAGAACGGGCCGCTCTTCACGGTTGCGTTGTAGGTGACCTTGGATTGGCCGACGTTCTTCACGGTGAAGGTCTTCGGCGGTGCGGCGGCGCCGCAGTCGACGGGGCCGAAGTCGAAGCTCTTCTCAACGAGGCTGAGGATGCCAGCGCCGGAAGCGCCGCCCGCCTCGGAGACGCCCGGGAGGGCGAGGCCAGCCTCGACCGGCTGAGCCGCCGGGGGGCTCTCGCTCGGCACGCAGGCGGGCGCGGACGCCGCGAGCAGCAGGGCCACGGTGCAGGCTAAGATCCAGCGATTCGAGGGGGCGGCGACGGCCATGGGCGCCGTGATAGCACCGCCATGACAGGGGCAAGCTGCAAGCAGCCGAATTTCACCGCGGCGGACCGCTCGAGGTCCTGCGAGCGGCCGCACCGAGCCTTGCCCCGGGGGCCGCGGCAGCGTAGGGTCCGGGTCGTCGAGCTTCGGGCTCGCTGAGGCCCTTGAAGTCGTTGGTCCACCAAACACCGTCGCCCCTGGGCTCGCTGCCGTGAGCGCCGGTTCTGGTGCGCTCAGCGCCGAGGACGGCGCGCAAGCATCGCCCGCGGCGAACGCGTTCGCTGGCGCGCCGGCGACCACGCGCGACGAGGCCGTCTCACGTCGGGCCATGCCGCCAGGCTACGCCCGACTGACCGCGGCCATCCTGAACGACGCCCGCGACTGGCCCTTTCTCTGGGTTTCGCTCTCGCGAAGCGTCGTGATCGCCACGGCCATCGCGCTCTTCGCCCTGCGGAGCTTTCCGTGGTGGATGGCCGCGGTCCACTTGGCGCTCGTGCTCGGCCTCGCAGACCGGTTCATCCTGATGCTCCACAACACGAGCCATCGGCCGCCGTGCAGTCGTCGCTTCCGCGCGCTCAACCACTTCATCCCTTGGATCTTGGGCCCCTTCTACGGCGAGAGCCCGCAGAGCTATTTCGTTCACCACGTGGGCATGCACCACCCGGAGAACAACATGGAGGCGGATCTCAGCTCCACGATCCGCTACCAGCGCGACAGCGTCTTCGCGTTCCTGCACTACTTCTTTCGCTTCCTCTTCTTCGGAATCTTCGAGCTCGCGGCCTACCTTCACAAGCGGGGCCGGCGCGCGCTCTTGCGGAAGCTCCTCGTGGGCGAGCTCTCCTACTACGCGGTCGTCGCCGCCCTCGCCGCGTATAGCTGGCAGGCCACGCTCGTGGTCTTCGTCGCGCCCCTCCTCATCGTCCGGTTCTTGATGATGGCGGGCAACTGGGGCCAACACGCGTTCGTCGACCCGGTCGATCCGGGCAACTCTTACAAGAACAGCCTCACGTGCATCGACAGTCGCTACAACTGGCGCTGCTTCAACGACGGCTACCACATCGGCCACCACCTCAAGGCCACGATGCACTGGAGCGAACTGCCCGGTGAGCTCGCCAAAAATCGCGATGACTACGCGGCGAACGGCTCGCTGGTCCTGTCGGGCACGGACTTCTTCATGGTCTGGGCGATGCTCATGACCAAGCAACACAATCGCATCGCCGCGCACCACGTGCACGTCGGCAGCGGACCAAAACCGACGCGCTCCGAAGTGACCGCGCTCTTGCACGCGCGCCTCCGGCCGGTCCAAGTGAGGGCGTAGGCGGTCAACGCCCAAATCGCTCTCGCAGCTTCGAGCTCACGCCTCGCCCTGGACTTCGAAGCCAGCGGCCGACGGTGTTCCGGTGGACGCCGAGTCGCTTCGCGGCTTGCGACTGGTTTCCGTCCGCGGCGGGCGCAGGCGCACCGTGTCCGTTGAACCGACGCGACGCGCTCGCGCGAGACGCTATGGGCAGAGGCCAACGGTCCTGATCTCGGCGTCCTCGGCGACCGAGCAGCCCCGCCACTTGCCTGTCTCGAGGGGAGGCGGGCGAATATCACTCCTGCGGAACAGCACCAACGCGCCATCGGCTTCGCGGACGCTACACGGTGCGTCGAGACTCTGGAGCTGCGTCGAAGGTCCACACCACGGCGATGCCCTTCGCAGGCAGCTGGCTTTTCGGTCGAGCACGTCCATCACCTGCGCGAAGCAGCCTGCCGGGCATGGCGCGATGGGCGGTGAATTCCAGTACATGTGGGCGCTCGGAGGTGGCACCGCGTCTGTCGCGTTCACCGCGGCTTCGCTTGTGCGAGCGTCCTCCGGCGCGGCATCCGCAGCGTTCACCGTGTCCGGCGCTGCACAATGCGGCAACAACAGCTGACACACCAGCCCGCCCACGACTCGACGGAGGGTCAGTAGCACTAGCCGCCCAGCACGTGCCGCGCGATCACGATGCGCTGAACTTCGCTCGTGCCTTCGTAGATGGTCGTGACGCGGACGTCGCGGAGGTGGCGCTCGGCGGCGAACTCGCGCGTGTAGCCGTAGCCGCCGTGGATCTGGACCGCCTCGTTGGCGACCTTGATTCCGGTCTCGCTCGCGAAGAGCTTCGCCATGGAGGCTTCCCGTGAGAACGGCACGCCCGCTTCCTTCATCCACGCCGCACGCATGCACAAGAGGTGCGCCGCATCGATGCGCGTCTTCATGTCGGCGAGCTTCCACTTGATGGCCTGAAAGTCGCCGATGGGCTTGTCGAACTGCTTGCGCTCCTTCGCGTAGAGAACGCTCTCGCTGAGGGCCGCGCGGGCGATGCCGATGGCTTGGGCGCTGATGCCGATGCGGCCGCCGTCCAGGGCCATCATGGCGATCTTGAAGCCGCCGTGGAGGTCGCCCAGAAGCGCGCTCTTCGGCACGCGGCACCCGTCGAACTCCAGCCCCACGGTGTTGGAGCCGCGAAGGCCCATCTTGTCTTCCGCGCGCCCGATGCGAAGGCCCGGTGTACCGCCCTCGACGAGAAAACAAGAGATGCCGCGCGTACCCTTGTGCGTCTCCGGAGCGCCGGTGCGCGCCCAAACGACGAACACGCCGGCGTGCGCGCCGCTCGTGATCCACTGCTTGGCGCCGTCGATGACCCAATGGTCGCCGTCGTCGCGCGCCGTGGTGCGCATGCCACCGGGATCACTCCCCGCCTCCGGCTCCGAGAGGGCGAAGGCGCCCGCGAGCCACTCGGCCGACGCCAGCTTCGGGCAGACGTGCTTCTTTTGCGCGTCGGTTCCGAAGCGCGCCACCACCTCGCCGACCATGTTGGTCACCGCCATGGTGACCGCCGTGGACGCGCAGGCGCCCGCCACCTCTTGCATCGCGAGCGCGTAGGCGACGGCACCGGCGCCAGCGCCGCCGAGCTCCTCCGGGACGTTGACCGACAGGAGGCCGAGCTCAGCCAGCCCTTGGAGCGGCTCCTTCGGAAAGCGCTCGTGCTTGTCGATGTCGGCGGCCTGCGGCGCGATCACGCGCGCGGCAAACTCGCGCGCCGTCGACTGGACGGCGAGCTGCGTGGGCGAAAGTTCGAGGTCCATGGGCGTCTTCGTCCTGCTGCTTCGTCAACTGGCGCGCCGCGGTCAGAGAGAGAAGGTCACCTTTGCCGCGTAGCTCCCGGGGCTCGGGACCTTCATCGACTTGAGGGCACGCACCATGCAATCGACCTTGTCGCTGCCGTCCTTGTTCGGTGGCGTCACGCCCACGGCGTGCACCTTGCCGTGCTTGCCGTCGGGTTCGACGTAGACGGTGGCCTTGAAGGTTCCCGACACGCCGTGGCGACACTTGTGGAGCTCGTCTTCCGCTTTGCCGAGAGCCTGCACGATCTTGTCGGACGGCCAGGAGGTCGGTGCGCGCACGTCGCCCGGCGCATCGAAGCCCAGGCCCTTCCGAACCTCGGCCTCACCACCCTCCGGCGCGGGCCACGCTTGGGCCTCGAGCGCGGCGAGCATGCAGCGCTCGGTGTCGCGGTCGCCGAGCGTGCTCTCCTCAAGGTACGCGTACTTGACGCGCCCCTGCTCGCTGATGCGAAGGAAGATCTTCACGTCGCCGGCGAGGTAGTCGGTGTGCTTGAGGCCGCGCTTGTGGCACTCCTGGAGCTTGCCCTGCGCCTTCTGCAGCACCTTCTCGACCTCCGCTTGATCGATGGAGCCAAGCTCGCTCTGCATCTGCATCTTGGGGCCACGAGACTTGCGCAGCGCAGGCTCAGGCGTGGGCTCGGCCGGCGGGGGCGGCGCGCCGCCACAGGCCGAGAGGGCGATCGCACAGAGGGCGACGTAAAGGCAGCCAACGGGGGTTCGGTGGTGTCGCATGCTCAGGCGCTCATGAGGCTGGCGGCGATGACGATGCGCTGGATTTCGCTCGTACCTTCGTAGATCTCGGTGATGCGCGCGTCGCGGTAGTGGCGCTCCACGGGGAACTCGGTGGAGTAGCCGTAGCCGCCATGAATCTGGATGGCCTTGTGGGCCACGCGCGTGGCCATCTCGCTCGCGAAGAGCTTCGCCATGGCGCTCTCGGCCGAATGCCGCACGCCGGCGTCCTTCATGGTGGCGGCGCGCCAGGTGAGCAGGCGCGCCGCGTCGAGCTCCGTCGCCATGTCGCTCAGCATGAACTGAATGGCCTGGTGCTCCGAGATGGGCACGCCGAAGCTCTTGCGCTCTTTGGAGTACTCGACGGACCGTGAGAGCGCCGCCTTGGCGATGCCGAGGGCCTGGCCCGCGATCCCGATGCGCCCGCCATCGAGCGTGGCCATCGCCACGCGGAAGCCGTCGCCGGCCTTGCCGACGATGGCGCTGTCGGGGAGCTCCACGTTCTCAAAGAACACGGTGCACGAATGCGCGGCGTGGATGCCGAGCTTGTGATCGCGCGCGTTCTGGGTGAACCCGGGCGTGCCGCGCTCCACCAAGAACGCCGTGTGTTTGACCTTCGGTCCGGAGCGGTCGGTCACCGCGAAGACGATGATGAAGTCGGCGTGGGGACCGTTGGTGATCCAGTTCTTGGCGCCATTCAGCACCCACTTGTCGCCCTTCTTTTCGGCCGACGTGAGCATCGTCTGCGCGTCGGAGCCGCTCATCGGCTCGGTGAGGCCGAAGCAGCCGAGCTTTTTCCCCTGCGCGCACGGCGTGAGCACGTTCTTCTTCTGCTCCGGCGTGCCGAACTTCACGAGCGGATCGCAGAAGAGCGAGTTGTTGACGCTCATGATGACGCCCGTGGACGCGCAAGCCGCGCTGATCTCCTCCATCGCGATGGCGTAGCTGAGCGCCGAGAGGCCGGCGCCGCCCCACTCGGTGGGGACCGCCATGCCGAGGAAGCCGAGCTCGGCCATCTTCTCGAGAATCTCGGAAGGCCAGCGGCCGTTCTTGTCGAGCTCCGCGGCCTTGGGCGCCACCTCGCGCGCGGCAAAGTCGCGCGCCGTGTCTCGAATCAGCGTTTGCTCTTCGGTGAGCTCGAAATCCATGCTGGCTCCCTCTGCGGCGAGCGCGCGAGACGCTCGTCGGAGGAGGCATTGTTCATAGATTCGCGGCGTCGGAAAGTGGAGAACGACGGCGGGCCGCGGCGACCGTCAGCCAGCCGCGTCACGCCGGCTTCAGGCCAGCATCAGGCTACGGCGGCGAGGTTGCGGCCGCTCGGCGGCGGCGCCACGCTTTCCGTCGGTCGATTGGCGCTGGCGCGGCGCTGCGGCTCTTCCACGAACCAATCGTGGGCGTCGACGCGGGTCACGGTCTCGATGGCGCGGGCCACGCAGAAGGCGGGTCGCCGTCCGGACACGACCGCCAGCACGCCTTCTCGGGTGCAGCCGCCCACGCCGGCCACCAGATCCGCAAACGCGAGCGCGTCGAGCTCGTAGACATCCATCCAACCCCAGACTTGACGCAAGGCTTTGCTGCTCATGATCGGCTCCGAACTGCGGATGGACGTAGCATCGGGCCGATCGCGCGCACCTACATTGTAGGCTCGAGGCCAAATAGACCGGGCACTTCCGATTTTACCGCCAACAATCGCGGCTTCGGCCGGACGGCGACGGCGAGCTGCGCCTCCTTCATCATCGGGACGTCGAAGACGTTGTCGCCAAAGGCCGCCAGGAGGGGCCGGGCGCCGATGTGCTTCCGCAGGGCCACAACCTTCCCGGCACCGTAGGGAATCGGCCGGAGCGCGGCGGGCATCATCTGTTCCCCTTCAAAAACGGCTTCGGCGCCCAAGACGCGGGCCGGCTCGAGGCCGAGGAGCCGCGCCCCTTCTTGAACCACCAAGCGCGGGGAAGCGCTGACAACGTAGACCTCCGCGCCGCGAGCCCGGGCCCACGCGAGAACGGGGCGAATCTCCGCGTGGAGTCGCTCCGGGAGCTTTCGCTCCGCCTGAACGCGCCGCGCGATCTCCAAGACCGCCCCCCGATCGCGGCCAGCGGCCGCCCAGGCGACGCACTCGTAGAAGCGCTCTTCGTCGAATTTTCCCGAGTGATACGCGTCGAAGAGCGCCTGCTCGGGGCGGTCGCCTTCACCGGCAGCAATCCCGAGCTCGCGGGCCATCGCCGCCTGCGCCGAGGGGAGCACCAGGCCGCCAGCGATGAGCGCGTCGAAAAAATCGTCTCCAACGTCGCCTTGCCAGAGCGTTCCGTCGGCGTCGAAGGCCAGCACCGGGGGCCCGTCGGCGACCCGTGAATCGAGTTTCTCTACGAGTCTTTTCGAGGCGATATCAATCATCTGCCTTGCCCCTCTGGCTCCGAAGGCCCGGCCCCACGCCGCATGGGGCTTGTCGCGCCCCGAGGCTACACGGGCCGCCCGTGAGGCACTCGGCCCTTGACGGCTTGAGGTTTGTTCCTAATGTTAACGTCGTTAGAATTTGAACCGCGGGTCAACGAGGGCAAGCGATGAGTTCCTCTCAGCGTCGAGAGCGTGAGAAACAGGAGCTGCGGGGGCGCATCCTCGACGCCGCCCGCGAGCTGTTCGCCGAGCACGGCTTCGAGGCCGTCACGATGCGCAAGATCGCCGAGCGCATCGAGTACACGGCGACGGCGCTCTACTTTCACTTCCCCGACAAGGAAGCGCTCGTCCGAGAGCTGTGCATGCACGACTTCCTCGTGCTCGGCGAGAAGATGTCGACCTTGGCGGCCCACGCCGATCCCGTCGAGCGCCTCGGCGAGGTGGGGCGCGCCTACGCCCGCTTCGCGGTGTCGCATCCCCAGCACTACCGCGTCATGTTCATGATGCCGAACCGCTCACGAAAGGAAGACGCGGCCGAGTGGCACGGGGATCCGGCGCGAGATGCCTACGCGTTCTTGAAGTGGACCGTGCAAGAGGCCATCGACACCGGCCGCTTCCGCCCCGAGTTCGCCGACGCGGAGCTCGCGTCGCAGGTCGCCTGGGCCGCCATCCACGGCGTCGTGTCGCTTCAAATCACGCACGGGCAAGACACGTGGATCGACTGGCGGCCCGTGGAGGCGCGCATCGAGGGCATCGTGCGCTCGCTCGTGACGGGCATGGTGAAGCCCGACGCGCTCCCGGCGCTCGCGGGGCCGACGTCGAGCGAGCCAGCGTCACGTCCGCCTTCGAAGGCCGCACCCAAGAAGTCCAAGAAGAGTGACGCGAAGGAGCAACGCTGATGGTCGACCTCGCTCTGCGTTCGCTCCTGCACGACAAGGTTCGCTTCGCCATCACGGTGAGCGGCGTCGCCTTCGCCGTGACGCTCGTGCTCGTGCAGGTGGGCCTCTTCAAGGGCCTCCTCGCCAACGCCACCGTGACCATCGAGCACGTCGACGCGGATCTCTGGATCACGTCGCGGAACACGCCCAACGTGGACTTCGCACACGCCTTTCCCGAGTCGCGCATTCACCGCGTTCGGTCCGTTCCGGGCGTGGAGCGCGCCGACAACCTCATCGTCGCCTTCATGAACGTGCAGCTTCCGTCAGGCGCCGAGGAGGGTTCGCTCGTCTACGCGCTGGAGGACTTCACCAAGTGGGGCATTCCGTGGAACGTCTCCGAGGGCCATGCGGAGGACCTGAGGCGCGGCCGCTACGTCTTCTTCGATGAGTCGAGCGTGAAGCGCTACGGCGCCTTCGAGGTCGGTGAGCACCGCGAGGTCTTGGGGCAACGCTTTCGCATCCTCGGGCGAACGAAGGAGGCCAAGAGCTTCACGACGACGCCGATCACGTTCATGAGCTATCCGCTGGCGCAGTCGCTTCAGCCGACCTTGCGAGGCAACACCACCTACGTCCTCGTCAAGCTCAGCCCTGGCGCCGACGCCGCTGCCGTCAAGCGCCAGCTCGCGGAGCTTCTCCCCTTCAACGACGTCTACGAGAAGGTCGAGTGGGCCAACCGGTCGCGTAGCTACTGGGTCGACAACACGGGCATCGGCCTCAACATGTACCTCACGGTCTTCTTGGGTTGCCTCGTCGGGATCGTCGTCGTCGCGCAGACGCTCTACACCTCGACGATGGAGCACATCAAAGAGTTCGGCACCGTCAAGGCCATCGGCGGCTCGAACTTCGACATCTACCGAATCCTCGCGCGGCAGGCCGTCGTCAGCGCGGTCCTAGGCTTCTTGCTCGGCGTCGTCCCGCCCATGCTGCTCGGCCCGGTGCTGGCCAAGGTCGACCTTCGACTCCTCTTGCCGCCAGCGTTCGTCGCAGAGGTCTTCGTCGGCACCGTTCTGCTCTGCCTCGCCGCGTCGGCCATCTCGTTCCGGAAAGTCGCGAGCATCGACCCCGCGCTCGTCTTCCGCGCCTGAGCCTTCCTGTCCCACTCGTCACCGCCCGTCCCCAACGTTCGCAAACATCGTTTCCTCGCGAGGCCCCCATGGTCGTTCTCTCCGCCGAAGACGTGACCAAGTCGTTTAGCGAAGGTCGCGAGACCGTCGATGTCTTGCGCGGCGTGTCGCTCGCCGTGGAGGCCGGTGAGATCGTCGCCCTCGAAGGCCCGAGCGGCTCCGGCAAGACCACGCTCCTCTCGATCCTCGGATGCATCCTGACGGCCACGAGCGGGCGCGTCGTCGTCAACGGCACGGAGATCGATCAGAAGAAGCCGGGCCGATTGCCCGACGTGAGAAAGAAGAGCATCGGCTTCGTCTTCCAGCAGTACAACCTCTTCCCCTCCCTCACGGCCCTCGAGAACGTCGAGTACGCCCTCAACATCAAGGGTCGGGTCGGCAGCGACGCGCACCGCGAAGCCGACGAGCTTCTCGATCTCGTTGGCCTGACGGATCGAAAGAAGTTTCTCCCCCGCGACCTCTCCGGTGGGCAGAAGCAACGCATCGCCATCGCGCGCGCTCTCTCGGGTCGGCCCGACGTCGTCCTCGCCGACGAGCCAACGGCGAACCTCGACTCGGTCGTTGGCGCGCAGGTGCTGGAGCTCTTCAAGAACCTCGCAAAGAAGGAGAACCGCGGCCTTCTCATCGTGACCCACGACCCTAAGGTGCGCAGCGTGGCCGATCGCGTGGTCGGCATTCGCGACGGGCTCCTCCACTCGTAGCGCCCCGACGAGGCGCGACAGTCTCTCTCTCCACAGCTCCGACGAAGCTCTCTCGACAAGGATCGACCATGACGCGAACAACGACCCTCTCTCTTACGCTGCTGACGGCCCTCTCCCTCGGCGGCGTGGCCGTGTTCCGTGGTGGCCTCGCGAACGCGGGGCCTGCCGCGCCGGCGACCAACGCGAAAGCTGCCGCCGCCGAGCGCCCCATCCTCGCGGAAGGGCGCATGGTCACCTATCCCGGGCGACAGGTGACCATCGGCACCGAGGTGGCGGGCCCGTTGCGCCGGCTGACGGTGACCGAGAAGAGCGTCGTCAAGAAGGGCGACGTCATCGCCGAAGTCGGCGTCGACGAGCAACGCGCCGCGCTCCGCGAGACTTGGGCCCGCGTCGGCGAGGCCGCCGTCGACGTCGGTTTTGCCGGCACCGAGCTCGCTCGCGCCGCCGCCTTGCACAACGAGAGCGCGCTGCCCAAGGCGTCGCTCGACAAGGCGACGCGCGAACGAGACGCTGCCATCGCTCGCCGCGATGTCGCCCGCGCCAGCGCCGCGCGCCTCGACACCGTATTGAACAAGGCCGTGGTGCGCTCCCCCATCGACGGCGTCGTCCTCGAGAAGCATGCCGAACAAGGCGAGCTCGTCGCGCAAGGCTCGCGCCTCGTGACGGTCGCAGACATCACGGCGCTCCGCGTCGAGGCCGAGATCGACGAGTTCGATGGAGCTCGCGTCTCGTTGGGCCAGGCCGTGAGCGTCTGGGCCGAGGGCTACCCCGGCCGCGTGAGGGGCGAGGTTGAAGAGATCCCCGATCAGGTCATCTCGCGCCGCATCAAGCCGCAAGATCCGGGGCGACCGACCGACACGCGGGTTCTCGCGGTGAAGGTTAAGTTGCTCGAGCCTGCAACGCTCCGCCTTGGGCAGCGCGTCGAGCTTGAGCTCGCGCCCCGCCGCGCTCCTGGTTCTTCTACCGCTTCGCCGCCTGGTCCTTCTGCCGGTTCCGGCGCTTCTTCCGAACCGCCGAAAGGCCAAGCGAAGTAGACTGCCGCACCCGCGTCGCAACGGAGACGATGAATGAGCTTTCGATCGATTGAGCACTCCCCGACGAGCGCCACGCCGCGACTTTGGCTTGCGGCGGCGGCGCTGGCCGCACTGCTAGGCCCCGCTAGCGCGTTCGCACAAGGCGCGAAGCCCGGCACGGCGACACCACCGCCGGCGGTTGCCCCTCCAAGCGCAGCGCCCGCTCCCGAGGAGCCGCGCACCTCGGCGGCCCAAACACCCGATCTGGTCCGCGCCGCGCCCGGCGGCCTCACCGCCGATCAGGTCGCGGTGCGCGCGGCGAAGACCAGCTACTCGGCGAAGGCCTCGGAAGAAAACATCCGCGCCGCCGCCGCTCGGGTCGACGCCGCCTGGGCCAACTACCTGCCGCGCGTCACGACGGCGGCGCGCTACACCCGCCTCAGCAACTACACCGTGGCGCCGCTCGCGCCGGGCTTCCCGGGCTTTGCGCTGATCCTCGATCAGTACCTGCTACAGGCGTCCGTCGCGGTCCCCATCAGTGACTACTTCCTCCGCATCAACGAGGCGCACACGGCCGCCACGCACGCCGCGGTCGCGGCGAAACACGACGTCGTCGCCGCACGGGCAAAGTCTGCCGCCGATGGCAAGGTCGCCTACTACGGCTGGCTGACGGCCCAGGCCGCGCTCGTCGTCGCGACGGCGACCCACGATCTCCAGAAGACGCTCGTGCAAGACGCCAAGAACCAGTTCGCTGTGGGCAACGCGTCGAAGGCCGACGTGCTTCAGGCCGAGTCAGCGGTCGCAGCAGCCGACCTCATGGTCGAGCGAGCGAAGAACTTGGTGTCGCTCACCGAACGCCAAGTCAAAGTCGCCATGCACGCCGGTGACGACGAACGGTTTTCCCCCGGTGAAGACTTCGACCGCGACCTCCCGCAATTCGAAGGCAACCTCAACGAGCTGGTTCGCGAGGCTCACACGTCGCGCTACGAGATCAAGAGCATCGACGCCAACGCCGACGCGGCCGTCGCGCAAGCGCGCGCCGTGGGGGGCGGTCGATACCCGAGCCTCTCGGCCTTCGCCGACGGCGTCTACGCCAACCCCAACTCTCGCAAGTTCCCCCAAACGGACGAGTGGTTCGGCACGTGGGCCCTCGGCGCGCAGGTCACCTGGTCGCCGAACGACCTCATGACGAGCAGCGCGGGCATGAACGAAGCTGACGCCCGCGCGGCGCAGCTCGTGGCCCAGAAGGGTCTCACGCGAGACGGCATCGAGCTTGAGGTGACCCAAGCCTTTCAGGCGGTCCGGGAGGCGGAAGCGGCGACGGCGACGACGAAGCGTCAGCTCGAGGCGTCGGCGGAGGCCTACCGCGTCGCTCGCGAGCTCTTCACGCACGGGCGCGCGACGGCGACGCAGGTGCGCGAGGCCGAGACGGGCTTTACGCGCGCGCGCCTCGAGTCGCTCAACGCCAAGGCGCAGTCGCGCACCGGCCGCGTTCGCCTCGAGCACGCCCTCGGCCGAAGCGCGCGGGACCTCGCGAAGTAGGTCTGAGCGCCGTGCGAAGGCCCTCCTCGAGTGCCCTCGCGGCGGGCGCGTGGCGCGCGCTCCTCGCGACGTTGCCGGCTTGCCATGGCGCCGCGCCGCCGCCGCCGCCAACGGAGCAGTCCGGTCCGCGCGACGAGCCGGGTGTCTTCGCCGACCGCTTGGTGCTCTCTAGCACGGCGGTGTTCACAGGGCCGAACGCGAGCTGGGGCGCCGACACCTGGCGGGGCTCGGCGGCCTACTTGGCCGAGATCAACGCCAAAGGCGGCGTGCACGGTCGAAAGATCGAAGTCACGGCGGTGGACGACGGGTACGAGACGAAGCGGGCCCTCGAGAACGTGGCGCGCTTGGTCGAGAAGAACGACTTCTTCGTCTTCTACAATTTCGTCGGCTCGAACGTCATGGTGGGCGCGGTGGCCGAGCTCGGTCGGCATCGCGCCAAAGACGTCTTCCAGTTCGGCAGCGTGGCCAGCAGCTCCGGGTTTCGTTCCGGTCCGGACATGGATCGCGCGTTCGTCGTACGCGCGCCCATCACGATGGAAGTGAAGATCGCCGTCGACGCGTTCTTCGCGGCCGGCAAGACCAAGTTCGGCGTTTTCTATCAGGACGACCTCTACGGTCGTTCGGGGCTCGACGCCGTCAACGCGGAGCTCGCGGCGCGTCAAACGAAGCCTGTCAGTGCGCTCAAGCACAGCGCCTTTCAGAGGTTCGACGAGCCGCTGAGGGCGGAGGTCGAGGAACTCCGAGCCGCCGGCGCGGAGGTGATCTTCGACATCGGCAACGCGCAAGCGGCCGCCGCCCTCGTGCGCGACGCGCGCCAAAGCCAATGGCACGTCCCGATCGTGCAGACGTCGGGGGTCCACGACACCTTCGTTCGCACCTTGCTCGCCTACGAGAAGAAGACCAACGCCAAGGTCGCGACCGACCTCTTCGGGACGAAGGTCGTGCCGTCGCCAGGAGAGAGGCAGCTACCGTTGGTCGCGCAATACCTCGAGCTCGTGGAGCGCCACAACCCGAAGCCGCCAGGCGACCTCACGGAAGCCGCGTTCCGCCAAGCGCCGGTCTCGTTTCACCAGGTCGAAGGTTTCGTGAACGCGAAGGTGCTCGTCGAGATCTTGCGGCGCATGGGCCCGAAGCCAACGCGCGCGCGATTCAAGGACGCGGCCGAGTCCCTCCGCAGCTTCGACGTCGGACTCGGCGATGGAGCGGCCATCACGTTCGGCCCCGGCGACCATACGGGCCTCGATCGCGTTTGGCTCTACGCGTGGAGCGAGAGCGACTGGGTACCGGTGAAGCACGTGGCGACCGCTGTCGGCGAGGCGTCCACACCGCCCTCGCCGGACGCCGGCGCGAGGGACTCGTCTCCCCGCGCGATACCGTGACCGCCCGCGAGGCGAGACTCAGGGCTTGAAGACCACGCGACCGAGCCCTGTCGCCGCTTGCTCCTTGAGTGCCCGCGGCACGATGTCGCTCGTCGTAAACGCGAGGTCCACGGCCTCGTTCTTCACCCACCGCGCGAAGAAGTCTCCGAAGTGCGGCGACTCCTTGTAGAAGATCTGGCCGCCCGGCGTGACGTTGCGGGCCTTCGGCCCCGCCGCGGGATCCATCTCCGCGACGAAGCGAATCGCGGGGCCGCTCGAGAAGTCGTACCCGTCGTCGCTACTGCCGTGAAACGCAACATCGACCGTACCGTCGCCTCCGTGACGCGGCACCGGAGGCTGGCTCAACGCGTCGGTCAGGGGGAACTCGGAGACGAGGCGGTGGACCTTCCCCCAACGCCATCCCTCCGGCGACGGCCCGAGCTCGGGTTTGCCGGTGATGAAGTCCAGCGCTTGCGCGACGGAGCGCGCCGTCATCATCACGCGTGTCTCCACCTCCGGCGTGGCGAGATCGTCCCAAACGGTGGCCTTCGTCTTGAGCACGTCGGGTGTCTTCATGAGCGTCGCGAGCATTCGCGTCGGTCGGCTCCCGCCAAGTGAGGCGCCCACCGCGGACAGCTCGTCGGCGAGCGCGTTCTTCGCGAGACGCGTCGTAAACACGGCGACGAGCAGCGTCGCGCGCGAGTCCCTGAGCGCCTCCGCGGACTCCCCGTCATTGCCCGCCGGCGTGTCGAAGGACCAGCGAGCGACGGCGTCCGTCGCCGGCGCGAGCCCCGCCTTCGCCGACGCGCTCATGGCTTTAACGATGGGGCTGAGCTCGGGGAACCTTCCCGGCGCGGCAATTTCGTCGGCGAGGGCGCGCGCCCCTTCGAGGAATGCCGGCGCGAGCGCCTCACCGACCTCGCTGTAGGCATCGGCCTGAATGTTCGCCATGTCGTCGCGCGACAACTTCTTTCCCTCGGCGACGGCCGCGGCGATGCGCTTGGTGATGCGTCCCACGCGCGTGCCCATGTCGTAGTCGGCAGCGAGGTAGAGCGGGAAGCCGTCGACCTCGGGCTCGTTCATCGGGTCGTTGTCGGCGGTGACCCCGAGCGGATCGGCGTTGGCCGTGACGAGGAACCCCTTCTCGGGGTTGCGCGAGGCCGGCACGAGCTTCACGTCGTGATCGCCGCTCCACTCGGCGCTGCCGTCGCCCGGCATGACGGTCCAGGGCCTCGTTCCCTTCGGTCGACGCGGCACCCGCACGGCCTGCGTCCAAAGAACGTTTCCGGAGTCGTCGCCCATGACCCAGTTCTGGCCGCCGTACTTGAAGTTAAGGTCGAGCGCCGACTTCGCGTCGTCGACGTTCTTCGCCGTGGCGAGCCCGTAGACGGCCTTGAAGAGCGGCGCCGGCTCATGGCCCGTGTACCGAATGGAGAGCTCCTCGGCGCCGAGCGGCTCGGCGTTGCCGCCGAGGCTACGCACGAGGATCGGACCGTGGTGCGGGACGTCCCAGATGGTCACTTGCTTGGTCGCGGACACAAGGCCGGGCGAGCCGATCTTGAAGGTCTCGATGCGCGGCGTGAGCGGCACGTCTTGTCCTTTGAAGACGACACACTTGGTGCCGTTGCAGTCCTTCACGGTCTCCCGGTAGACGTCCGTCACGTCGATGTAGTTGACGGTGCCGCCCCACGCGACGTGGCGATTCATGCCGAGGATCACCAGCGGGATGCCTGGAAACTGCACACCCATGAGATCGAGGCCCTCCTTCGACTGGAGGTGCGACAGGTAGAAGATCGCCGGCTGCCCAATCGAGAGGTGCGTGTCGTTGGCCACGATGGGCAGGCCGCTCGCCGTATGCTTACCGCTCACGACCCAGTTGTTGGAGCCGCGCGACGGATCGCGCATGCGATCGAGACCGACGCCGCGGAGCGAGCGCCCCGCCCTTTCGAGGAGCGCGAGGTACGCCTTTGAGTCTCTTCTGCTGCCGCCGCGGCCCTTGTTTGGGGCGGCGTTGGTGGCGAGCTTCGCGTTGGGCCAACCGTCGACGGTGAACGTCGCGTCGAACGGCGCGAAGCGATAGAAGTCGGCCACGAAGCCCACGCGCGCGGCCTTCACGGGGTCGGCGGAGCCGACGAAGGCCTTCGCCTCGCCGGCCTCGAGGGTGCTGAGGTACACCTCGCTATCGCCGTCAAAGGCGAGGTTGAAGGCTTGGAGATCACCCAGCGCGAGCGAGTCAGCCTCCGTCCAGGCCTCGATGGCCTCCGCCTTGAACGTGTCGGCGACCTGACTCGGCAGCGCACGTTTGCCGGCGCGCAGATCGGCCAGCCACGCGTTAACGCCGCGGGTGAAGCTCGCGAGCAAGAGCGCGCACTTCTTGTCGACGGGGTCCGAGGACGCTTGCAAGGCTGCCCAAATGCGCTCGCCGTTTTGCTTGAGGTGATGCATTCGGTACGACACGTCGGTGTCGACGATGGTCGGGACCGAGTTACCGAGGACCTCCGAGAGCGTGCCGGCCGCTTGGCGGCGGCCGAGCTCCATCTGGATGAACCGATCGCTCGCCATCATGTACGCCTGCGCGTAGACAACGTCGGCGTCGGTTTCTCCTTTGATGTGCGGCACGCCGTAGTCGTCGCGAACGACCTCGACGGGCGCCGAGAGACCCGGAGCGTCGAGCGTCTCCATCAGCGGAACGTCACTGAACGACGGTCCTCCGGCGTCGGCGGCGCCATTCGGCGAAGGCTCGTCGGACTTGCAGTGAACGGTGAGGGCGGCGAGCGCCGTGACGGCGACCACGAGGGGCGTACGCATACCTCGTTCGTACTGCGCCCCCGGGGCTACGTAAACGGCCGGCCGGCGGCCCGCAGCTCAGCCGCCATCGGGCGCGTCGTTCGGCGCGTCCGCGCCGCCATCGGCGGCGGCGTCGGAGAAGTTGTCGACGGTCCCGTCGATCAGGGTGCCCGCGTCGGCCGGGGGTATCGTCGGCGCCGCGCCCGCGTCCGAGTTGCCTCCCGTGCCGGCGTTCGCCTCCGAAGCGTTGCCGGCGGAGCCATCGCGGGGCGCGCTTGCATCGCCGGTCGCGAGCGTCGGTTCGCCGCCGTTGTCGGCGCCGGGCGGGATCGGCTGCGGGTTCAGCGAGCAGGCGCCAAAGGCGCCCGCGGCGAGCAACACCCCGAGCCAGACGAGTCGGCGAGCCATGAGGGCAAGGTTATAGCGGTCTGGCCCTGGGTGAAACGGCCGTTCGACGACCGGAGAGTCCGCGCCCCGGTCGTGCTAGAGCGGCGCCGTGAGCACGCACAACACCACGGAAAGCACCCCCCACGAGGGGCACCCGCGAGGCCTTTACACGCTGTTCGGCGCCGAGGCGTGGGAGCGCTTCTCGTACTACGGCATGCGGGCGCTGCTCGTCCTTTACATGGTGAACCACCTCAAGTTCACCCGAAAGGACGCGCTCGAGGTTTATGCACTCTACACGGGCCTCGTCTATCTCACGCCCATTCTCGGCGGCTACTTGGCCGACAAGGTCCTCGGTCGTCGCAAGGCGGTGCTCATCGGCGGACTCGTCATGGCGCTCGGCCACTTGGCCATGGCCTTCGAGCCGCTGCTCTACCCGGCGCTCGGTCTGCTCATCGTGGGCAACGGCTTCTTCAAGCCGAACATCTCGACCATCGTCGGAGGTCTCTACCGAGACGGCGATCCGCGCCGCGACGGCGGCTTCACGATCTTCTACATGGGGATCAACCTGGGAGCCTTCTTCTCCCCGCTCGTCTGCGGCAACCTCGGCGAGAAGCTCGGCTGGGACTACGGCTTTTCAGCCGCCGCCGTAGGCATGCTCTTCGGGCTCGGTCAGTTCCTCCTAGGCCAGAAGTACCTGGCCAACATCGGACTGCCGCCGGGCTCCACGGCGACGAAGCTCGAGAAGCGCGACTATTCGGAGGTCCTTGTTTGGGTCGCCGCCTCGGCGGCGCTGGTCTTCGGCGTCGTCCACGGATGGAAGTTCGTGGGGCCCACGTGGGAGCGACTTCCGAGCATGCTCAAGATCGGGCTCGCCGTGCTCGGCGCCGCAGGCGCCATCTCGCAGCTCTACGTCGGCGCGACGCGAGACGAAGCCGAGCGCATCACGGTCATCATCATCCTTTGCATCTTCAACATCTTCTTCTGGATGGGCTTCGAGCAGGCGGGCGGCACCATGACGCTCTTCGCCGACAAGCAGACGGACCGCGTCGTGGGTCCGGCGACCGTCTTCGTCATCGCCGTCTTCGTCGCCCTCGGGGCGTTCAACATTTGGCGCGACACGAAGGACGAGAAGAGCGGGCGCTCGCTTTGGATTGGCCTGACGGGCCTCTTCGGCTTCGCGGCGCTGGCCATGGGCGGCTGGGGTGTTTCCCTCATGCTCGGCGGCAAGACCTCGGAGATCGCGGCGTCGCAGTTCCAGAGCATCAACCCGCTCATCATCGTCGTCCTCGCGCCAACCTTCTCGCGCATGTGGGAGAAGCTCGACTCGGGGCGCCTCAAGAGCTCCACGCCGACGAAGATGGCCGTTGGCATGATCATCTTGGGCCTCGGCTTCGTGGTTATGTACGTCGGACAGAAGCTCTCCGAGCGAGGCCCCGTGAGCCCCGCGTGGCTCGCCGCCGTCTACGCCATCCACACCATCGGCGAGCTGTGCCTCTCGCCCATCGGCCTCTCGATGGTCACCAAGCTCGCGCCGAGCCGCGTCGTCTCCTTGGCCATGGGCCTCTGGTTCGTCTCGTCGGCGGTCGCCAACTACCTAGCGGGCATGCTCGAGTCGTTCCTCGAGAAGAGCCACACGCCAATCTATGGCTTCCTTGTGGTCGCCTCCATCGGTCCCGCTGTCATCCTGATCGCGATGACTCCCCTGCTCAAGAAGTGGATGCACGGGGCGTAGACCCCAGGCTGGTCGGCGCCCCCCCCCCCCCCCCCCCCCCCCCCCCCGCAGGCACCGCGGCACCCCGGCATAGGTGCCCTTCGGCGGCACCCCCCGCTCAGCAGGAGGCCCCCCCACCCCCACCCCCCCCCCCCCCCCCCAGCCCCCCCCACCTTTCCCCCCCCCCCCCCCCCCCCCCCCCCCCCGGGGGGGGGCCCCCCCCCCGGGGGGGCGGGGGGGGGTGCGGGGGGGGAGGAAGACCCCCCACCCCCCGTGATTGGCGCGGTGCTCTTCGGCTATCGCGCGCCCGGTAGTTTGGGCTTCCGCGCCCCGGGCTTCACACCGCGATATCCGCCGCCGGTTCGCCCCGGCGACCTTGGCTCCGTACTCCGGCGGCACAAGCGCGCTCGGGCCTCGGCCAATGAGATCCTTCCGGCCGGCCTTTTTGAGCGCCTCGCGGGCCAAGGGCCAGTGCTCCTTGTCCCAGTAGAAGATGAGCGCCTTCATCATGCGCTTCTCCCGCAGATCGCGCGCCGAGTAGACCGGCGACATGCTGAGCGGATCGATGCCGGTAAAGTACATGCACGTGGCCACGGCCATGGGCGTCGGGATGAAGTCCTGCACTTGCCGGGGACGCATGCCGCGGGCCCTTAGCCACAAGGCCAGCTCGACGGTGTCCTCAAGCGTCGAGCCCGGGTGCCCCGTGATGAAATACGGAACGAGGTATTGCTCCTTGCCCGCGTCCTCACTCGCTTGGCAGAACGCCTGCGCGAAGCGCTCGTAGCTCTTCACGCTGGGCTTCTTCATCTTGTCGAGCACGTCGTCGGAGCAGTGCTCGGGAGCGACCGAGAGCTGCCCGCCGGTGTGGTGCGCCGCCAGCTCGCGAATGAACTCGGGGCTCCGCTCGGCGAGGTCGTAGCGAACGCCGGAGGCAACGTAGACGCGCTTGATGCCCGGCTCCTCGCGAACGGCCTGCAGAAGCTTCACGAGCGGGTCGTGATCGGTCTTCAGGTTCTCGCAGATCCCGGGATGAACGCACGAGAGGCGGCGGCAGCGACTCTCGGTCTCGTCGTCCTTGCAGGACATCTTGTACATGTTCGCCGTGGGGCCGCCGACATCGGTGATGGTGCCGCGGAAGCCATCCATGCGCGTGAGCGCGCGAACCTCGGAGAGGACGCTCGCCTCGGAACGGCTCTGGATGATGCGGCCCTCGTGTTCGGTGATGCTGCAGAAGGTGCAGCCGCCGAAACATCCGCGCATCGTGACGATGGAGTGCTTGACGGTCTCGTAGGCCGGAATCGGCTCCTTGTAGCTGGGATGCGGCACCCGCAAAAACGGTAGATCGTAGAGGCCATCCATCTCGGCTTCGGCGAGCGGCAAGGCCGGCGGGTTGAAATACACGGCCTCGCCGCCGTGCACTTGCAGGAGCGGTCGGCCGTTGTGCGCGTTGGTTTCGTATTGGAAGGCGCGCGTCATCTTCGCGAAGGCTTCTTTGCTTGCCTTCACTTCTTCGTACGAGGGAAGCACTAAGAGCTTGCCGTCGGTCACGTAGCGGCTCGCCTCCGCGAGGAGCGGCTCCCATTCGCGGCGATTCTTCTTCACGTGGGCTGTGCCGCGAACGTCGGTAAGGGCGCTCACGGGCTCGCCGGCGTCGAGCCTCTGGGCGATCTCCCAGGCAGCCCGCTCGCCCATGCCGAAGACCAAGAGATCGGCCTTCGCGTCGAGCAAGATGGAGCGACGCACTTCGTCAGCCCAATAGTCGTAGTGCGCGATGCGCCGAAGCGACGCTTCGATGCCGCCAAGGACCACCGGCGTTCCCGGGAAGGCTTGCCGACACAGGTTCGCGTAGACGAGGCTGGCGCGATTGGGCCGTAGGCCGGTGCGTCCGCCAGGCGAATATTGATCTTCGCTTCGGATCTTCTTTTGCGCCGTCAGCTTGTTGAGCATCGAGTCGAGGTTGCCGGCGGCGATGCCGACGAAGAGCCGCGGCTTGCCCATGCGCGCGATGTCGTCGGGCGACGTCCACGCCGGTTGCGCGATGACGCCAACCTTGTAGCCACGACCTTCGAGGAAGCGCGCGATGAGCACGGGGCCGAAGGCCGGGTGGTCCACGTACGCGTCGCCGGTGACGATGAGGATGTCGAGCTCGTCCCAGCCGCGCTCTTTCATCTCGGCGCGCGTGGTGGGCAAGAAGCGGCGCGCCTTCGCCGATGCGGCGGGCGGCGGCCCCTGACGACGAGGATTGCGCAGTTGGACGAACGACATGACCCGGGCCCCAATGTGGTCGATCGCGCCGCGGATCGCCAGCAGACGGAGGCCTTTGTGATGGCCGCGCGCTGGCGCCCAGGCCTGGGACGTGCCCGTGAAGGGCGCGCATTCGCCGGGAAAGGCGCGGTTCAGGCTTCTGTTTCGCAGCCGATCAGCCGATATTGCCTCTGTGTACAGTCGACCGGTAGGCATCGTGGGAGGCGGCGCGTGGGGCCTCGCGCTGGCGGCGGCGGCCGCCCGTACCGGCACCGCCACGGTCCTCTTTTCGCGACGTTCACAGAGCGCCGCCAACGCGCCGCTGCCGGCCGGGGTCGTTGGCGTCGATTCGATGAGCGAGGTCGGACGCGCAGCGCGTCTCGTCGTGCTCGCCGTTCCATCGCGGGTCATTCGCGCCGTAGCCCGCGAGCTGGGCGGTGATCTCGACGGCCGGCACCTCCTCGTCCACGCGGTCCGCGGGCTCGAGCCCACAACGCTCGCGCCCTTGTCACACGTGCTTCGGCAGGAGACCCCCACGAGGCGCATCGGAGCCCTCGGCGGTCCGGTGCTTGAGGCCGAGCTGCGCCTCGGCCGGCCGAGCGTCATGGTCGCCGGGTCCCTCTATCCGGAGGTGACGGAGGCGGTGTCGTCCGCCTTCGGCGGCCCCGTCGTTCGCGTCTACGCGACGAACGACCTCACCGGCGTGGAGCTGGCGAGCGCGCTTATGGGTTGCCTCGCAGTGGGCGTCGGCTACGCGCAACAGCTCGGCTTGAGCGCGGGCATCATGGCCACGCTCATCACGCGCGGCGTCGAAGAGGCGGCACGCATCGCCGCCGCGGCCGGCGCCCGCGAGCGCACGCTCCTCGGTCTCGCGGGCACGGGCGATCTGCTCGCCTCCATCGGCCAAGAGGAGCGGCCCGAGGTCGTCTTCGGCCGGTCCCTCGCGGAGGGCCGCTCCGTGGACGCGGCGCGCGGCGACGCCAAGGCCTTCATCGAAGCCGAGGCGCTCATTCCCAAAGTCGCCGCTTGGGCCGAGGAGAGGCAGCTTGCTTGCCCGATCTTCCAAGGACTGGCCGAGCGCTTGCGAACGCCGGTCCCAGCAGAGGTCCTCGTGCAGAAGCTCATGGGTTCGCCGCGGGCCACGCTCGCGTAGACCGCTCCGATTTGAAGAAACCGCGGACGTCGATTCACGGCATCGGCGGCGGCCTAAGCGACGGCTTCGCCGCCACGCCGAGCCACTCGCGCATGACCGCGAGCTCTTGCGACGCCGAAAACGCGAGGAGATCGTCGAGGCATCCGGCCGGATCGCTGTCGCCCTCGCCGCGCTCGGCCTTGAGAACACGTCCCGCGACGGCGAGATCGCCCGCGAGCACGAGCCCGGCGCGACACGCCGACCGTTCGATGGAGAAGAGCAGCGACGTCAGGTCAACGCGGCCGCCGGCGGTCTCGAACCTGTGCACAGCGTCCTTCAGATCGGCGCGCGCCTCCTCGTCGAGGTTCGCTTCAATGTTCTTCTGCTGCAGCGTCACGGCCTCAAGCGCTCCCTTGGGGACGGGCAAGTCTTTCAGGATCACGCGCACCGCCGCGAGGAACAGTCCGGTGATGGCCGGCAGCGTTGGGTAGTAGAGGACGAGCTCGTGCTCGGGCCGGTAGTACGTAAGGTGACGGGCCGCCAAGAAGACGACCTCTTGCATCGTGCGGCCACTCGAGACGCGAGGTCCGACCAGCGTGGTCGCCTCCAAGAGAGGCACGGCGGCGAGGCCGCGCGGCACGTCGTCGGCCGCGTAGAGCACCGGCTCCGGTACCCCGAGCAAGGACGCGGCCCACCGGAAGGCGCGCGCCACAGTGACCGTGCTCTCGGGGTCAATGCGGCGCGCCGCGTCGAGGGCCCCGGCCGACTGCGTCTTGACCGCCGCCGCAACGGCCGCGGGCCGAACGACGCGCAGGATCTCGCCCACGACCGGATCCCAGCCGGGCGCGCGAAGCAGTTGATCCCACGCGGCGTCGTCGAGCGAGCTCGCAGGCCTCAAGAGGCCCTCCGGCCGGTACTGCGTCGCCATGAGCTCGTGATCGACCTCCGTGGCGCCGAGCTCTTCAAGCGCCATGGCTGCGAGGTAGGCGCGGTCGGTGCGCCCGTCGGCCTTGTGAATGTCGAAGAGGCGCGCGAAGGTCTCGACGCGACGTGGCCCCAAGGCGGCGGCGCGCTCCAACTCGAAGAGCGCCGCGAGGCGATCGCCATCCTCGAGGAACGCGTCGGCGAGCTCGGCACGCGTCTGCACATCGCCGCCATCGCAACGGACGGCGCCCGAATAGGCCTCGATGGCGCCGGCGAGGTCGCCGAGCGTTTCCTTGCGTAGCCGACCCAAGCGGCGGCACAGCTCGGCCGCCCGGAGCGGCAGCTGCGCCTCCGCCGCTGAGTCGATGAGGCGGGCGTAGAGGCGCTCAAGCGGCAACCACTCGCGCCGCGTCGTTCGCAAAGCCACGAGGCGCTCGAGGGCCGCGTCGTTGGTCGGATCTTCGTCGAGCGCTCCTTCGAGCAAGAGCACCGCCCGCGAAGCATCACCCAGCTTCTCTTCAACGACCTTCGCGTGCTCGAAGCGGAGCATCGAGCGGACGGGCTTGCGGTCTTCTTCGAGGCACATGGCCCCATAGACGCGGGCGAGCCCCTCGCCGTCGTCGCACGCGGCGTAGAGCTCCCGGAGCCGCGTCAAGAGCACCGCGTCGCCGGGCCGCAGCTCGCGCGCCTCTTCGAGGGCCGCGGCGGCGGACCTCGCGTCGCCGAGCTCGTCGGCGAGCAGCGTGGCCAAGCGCGAGAGCTCGTCGGCGCGCTCCGCTGGCTCCGCGATCCCCGACGCGAGCTTGCGTCGCAGGGACGCCATGCGGGGAACATCGCCGTCTTCCTTCGCGAGCTCCACGAGGCCTTCGAGGGCGCGCCGATGGAGCGGCGCCTTGCGGAGCGCCTTCTGGTAGTTGAGCTCGGCCTCGACGCGCTTGCCTTCGGCCTTCTTGATGACCCCGATGCTCGCGTAAATGGACGCGAGGGTCGTGGGGTCGACGTCGCTCGGGGCGACCATCAGCGCCTTCTTGTAGGCGTCGAGAGCCTCCGCTAGCTCGCCGCGATCGCGGTGGAAGGTGGCAGCGGCCAACACCGGCTCGAGCAGCGGCGGCGGCGGCCTCGTGGAGCGAGAGCTTGCCATGGGCCGACCATTCTATGGCAATCGCGAGAGCCGTGGATACGCGTCAACGCGGCGCGCTGCGATACTCGGACCGGAGAGCCGCGAGGGGGCGAGCTTCAGACTCAGCCCTCTGCGGGGATTTTTGCGTCTCGGATGAACTGCTCAAAGACGACCAACTCGATGGCGGTCTCGCTTCCGATCTGCGAAAGGACGCTCTTCACACGGGGCCAGTCGAGGCCGCCGAGCCCGGCGCCGATGCGGGGCAGGCCGATGCGCTTCACGCCGGCCGCTTCCGCGAGCTCGAGCATTTTTCGAACGGCCCGCGAGAGCGCGGCCATGGTGGCCTTCTTCTTCCAGTGCTCCTGAATCGCCAGGTTGTAGACGGTCTCGTCGCCTTCGGTCCAAACCAAGACGTCGCCGAGGTTGAAGCGGCCGTCGGCGCACCGCTTGGCGTAGTCCTCGAACATGCGGGGCCACTTCTTCTTGAAGGCCACGGCAATGCCGGCGTCCATCGTGCCGGCGCAGTTGCAACCGTGCGCATAGGCGCGAAGGTCCGCCGCTCCAAAGATGTCTCCCTTGAGGATCGTTGCGGGCATGGGGGCAGCGTACTCGAAACGCCACCGAGCCGTCGGGCTCTCGTCTCGTGACAGCGCGGCCTTTGGCGGCTACGCGAGGAGCTTCGACAGCTCGCCCGATTCGATGAGCCTCGCCAGATCGTCGGCGCCGCCGATCAACGTCCCTTTGACGAAGATCATCGGGAATGTGGGCCAGCCGCTCCACATCTTGAGCGCCGTGCGCCTCCGCCAGTCGCTCAGGTAGCTGCCGTATTCGAGGTAGTGGAAGGGAACGTTCTTCTCGGCGAGGAGCCTCTTCGCGCGGCGAGGGTGCGGATTTTGCGACATGCCGACGACGAGCACGTCGTGCTTCGCGGCCGCGTCTTTCACTTCCTGCACAATCGCTCGCTGGTGCGTCGCGACTTTTTCGCGAATGGCCGGGTGAACGTGAGTCGGGTCGAGCAGGGCGCGTTCGCTTTCCATGGAGTCGCGTTATGGGGTCGACTCAGGAAGACTGCAAGGTGACCGTCACCGGCGCGTGATCGGAGTCGTGAAAGGGCCCGTGCCCGGCGGCGCGGAGGGCGTCGTGATCCCGCAGGTCGTCGTTGTACACGCGGGCCGCGGTGATGATGCCGCGAAGGCGGGCGCTGACGAGCACGTGATCAATGGCGCGCTTTTGGCCGAAATGAACGTGCGAGTGCCTTCGGTCGTGGGGGATCGATGCCGTCGCATCGAAGAGCTCCGTTGCGCCTCGACCCGACACGACGCGGACACCGAGCGAGTGCGGCACGTCGTTGAAGTCACCCAAGACGGCGACGCGGGCGCCGGGGTTCTTGCGAAACACGTCGTCGACGAGACGGCGGACGAAGAGGGCCTCGGCCGCGCGCATGACGACGCTGCGCACGGCGCTCTCCATCGCCTCGAACGATTGGGCATCGCTGGAGTCCAAGAGTTCGCCGGCGGCGGTCTTCTTCGGCGCCGGTCTTCCTGACTTGAAGTGAACGACGAAGACATCGACGGGGCCAACGCCGGGCACGTCGACGGTGCCTTGAACGACGCCGCGCCGGAGCGGCATGCGCCCGTGGAACGGGTGGGGATCGCCCTCCACGAAGACTGGGAACGGCAACTCGTCGGTGGTGTGCACCGCGCTCGCGACAAGGGGAAGGCGGGAGAGCAACGCGCAGCCGATGCCGCGCGCGTCGGGGGTGCCGAAGACGATGCGATAGGGCGGACCGGGAATACGCCGCACGAGCTCTTCGAGGACGGCGTTCGAGCCGACCTCCTCGAGACCGAGGACGTCGGCGCCGAGCGACGCAATCTTCGCCGCGAGCGTCTCGAGCTTCTTCTCGTGGTGCGCCGCGGCCCCGCCCTCGGGCCCCGGCGGGAACAGGTCCAGTACGTTGTACGTCGCAACGGTGAACGCCGTGGTCGCCATGGCGCGCGAGCATAAGCGCGTTGCCAGACTGGCGCCGCTCCGATCTCCGCGTATTCTGTCGGGATGGATCTTCCGAGCGACGACACGCTCAAGCACCTGGTCTCTCGTTACGGCGCCTTCGTGGCCGCCCATGGCGCGGCCATCGGAAAACCGGCGCTGCTTCTGCCGACGGGGGAGTTTTTCCCTGACGAGTTCAAGGGCGACGCCGACGGCGTGGCCGCGTTCCTGAAGCGTATGCTCTCGTACGCGCCGCTCTCGGCCGAGCTACCGGTAGGGCTTCGCTTCGTGGAGCCGGAAGACGGCGAGTCCGGCGGCGGTTGCGGGTCCGGCGCGTGCAGCCCGAGCAAGAAGGCCTCCTGCGGGCCCGGCGAGTCCAAAGACGAGACGCCGCGCGGGCTGGCCGTTCACGACGCCGGCGAGGGATACGTCGTCGATCTCTCCATCCCGGACGTCGGCCACTCGATTCGGCTCGCAGCGACGCTCGCCCGCGCGGCCGGGGCGTTGGTCCTCCTCGAGGCTGGCGAAGGCGACGCCGACGACGCCGACGTGGCGAGCGAGATCGCGGCCGTCGCATGCGGCTACGGTGTCCTCCTCCTGAGCGGCAGCTACGTCTACGCCAAGGGCTGCGGCGGCGTCCGTGTCCACCAATCGACGACGCTCGCGCCGGCCGAGCTCGGGGTCCTCTTGGCGCTCTTCGTCCGCGCCCACGGCATCAAGCCTGGCCGCGCGCGCGGGCAGCTCGAGGTCACCACGAAGGAGGCCTTCGACACGGCGCTCGCGTGGGTCGACTCGAACACCGACCTCGTCGCCGCGCTCCAGACCAGCCCCGAGTCGTTGGCCCATGGCCTCTTCACGGTGGGGCCCACCAAGAGCTTCTTGGGCCGGCTCTTCGGCAAGAAGAGCGCCGAAGCACCGCCTCCCGTGGCGGCCGCGCCGAGGCGCCAAAGAAGCGCCGAGGAAGAGCGGCGCATTCGCGAGTCCCGGGCGCTCGTCGAAGAAGCCCTCGGCAAAGGGTAGAACCAAGTAAAGTAGAGGCCCATGCAGCGGCAGGCGCCGGTTCCCCCGTCCGACGAAATCGACCTCTACATTCGGACCTACTACTCGCTCCTGCGTTCGTCGGGCGATGTCCGCGTGCGCGCCTTCGAGGAGTCCCACGCGTTCTCCGAGTCGACGCTGCATCCCGGCGCCCTCGCGCCGTCGCCCGATGCCTCGGCCTTCGCGTACGCGGCGGCGCGCCTTCCGCGCGAGATGTTGGCCACCGAGCTCATCGTCCTCGGCCAGTCGCACGAGCTGTTCGAAGCGAACGGACTCGGCGTCCGCGAGTGGGCTCCGGTCCGCACGCGCGGTCGCCGCCGCCCGCTCCGCCACGACGCGGCGTCGAAGACGCTGGCCGTGTTCATCGCCAGCGAGAGCGACATCGACGATCTCGTGCCCATCGTCACGGCCTACCAGATGGAGTGGAACAAGCTCCACGAGCGCCTCAAGACGGCCATCGTCGATGGCGCGGAGCTCCCGGACGATCGGACGCTCGGCGAGATCCTCGGCATCACGATCCCCAACGTGGATGTCTTGCGCGCCGCCTTCACGGCCGCCGACTTCGAGCGCGGCATGCGAGCCGTCGCCCGTGAGCCCATCGATCTCAAGATGCGCCTCCTGTCGGCGTCGTTCTCCCAGTACCAAAGGGCCGCGCAGCGCTGGTGGAGCGGCATCGAGCCCACCTACCTGCGCGTCGAGAAGCCGCGTCGACCGCCCGTGTATTTCGTCTCGTCGAACACGCACGCCGTCGCGAACCTCCTGGGCGGCTACGCGAAGACGCACATCACGGGCATCGAGGCTTACGCCAAGCGACGAAACCCGGAGGGCCTGTACCCCGTCGTCGAAGAGGCGCTCAAGAGCGGCAAGCTCGAGGAGGTGCTCCCCCTCGCCTACTACTTGCTCCGCGGTTACATCCACGACTCCGCCGACACGTCACGAATGCGTGAGGTCCGCGCCTTCGAGGCGAGCATCGGTCTCACGCACCTGTCGGAGCCGGGCCACATCGACATCGACGCGCAGATCATCGAGCTGTCGAAGCTCAACCCGGCCCTCCTCGACCCGCGCCTCGAGCTCGATGGCATCGACCTCTTGAAGGCGAGCGAGGCCGTCATCCTCAACATCGACTACCCGCTCGGCATGGCGGCGTACCACATCCTCTCGCGGCTAGGCCAAGGCGTCGGCGAGCTGCGCGGCGTGTACGTCATGGGCAAAGCGGCGACGCTCAACGGGCGCGTCGGCGACGTGTCGCTCAGCAGTGTGGTCTACGACGAGCACTCGCGAAACACGTTCTTGTTTCGCAACGGCTTCACGGCCAAAGACGTGAGCCCCTACCTTCGCTATGGCAGCGTCTTCGACAACCAGTCGGCCGTCACGGTGCGGAGCGCGTTCTTGCAGAACAAGCACTACATGAACGCGTTCTACCGTGAGGGCTACACGGTCCTCGAGATGGAAGCTGGGCCGTTCATGAGCGCCGCCTACGAGCTGGTCCACCCGACGCGCATTCCGCAAGACGAGATCGTCAACCTCACGTCACGCGCCGGCTTCGACGTCGGCGTGGTGCATTACGCGTCCGATACGCCGTATTCGCGGCGTCAGTCGCTGCTCTCGAAGAGCCTCTCGTATTTCGGCGTCGACGCCACCTACGCGTGCGCCATCGCCATCGTGAGGCGCATCTTCGAGCGCGAAGTGGCGCTCCTCCGCGCGGAGAAGGCTGCGGGGTAGAGTCGGTTTGACCCGTGCCGTACACCGGGTCGGCGCAGGCTCATCGGCGGCGTGGGCGCCTTGCCCGCCGTGGCGCCGTGGCGGCACCGTAACGGTTGCCGTGATACATTTGTCGCCGTGGACGCCCTCCGCTCGGACGACCTAGAAGAGGCCCGACGCACTCCGCCCGGGGAGAAGCTGAGGCAAGCGCTCGAGCTCATGGAGCTCGGTATCGCGATGCAATACCGGAAGCTACGCGGCGCGGCCCCCACCGCGAGCGACGCAGAGATCGACGCGCGCCTGCTCGCGTGGCTGAGCGCCCCCCGATGACGCCTGCCGAGGCGCTGGTCGACATCGCAGCGCGCCTTCGCCACCACGGCGTGGGGTTCGCCCTGGTGGGAGGCCTTGCGGTCTCGATTCGGGCCGAGGTGCGGTTCACGCGTGATGTGGACATTGCCGTCGCCTTCGACACGGATGAGGAAGTCGAGCGCCTAGCCCGAGCCATGACCGCCGAGGGCTTCAGTCCTGTCGCCGTCGTCGAACACAAGGAGCGCGGCCGGTTGGCCATCGTTCGAATGCGCTCGCCCTCCGGCGTTGTCGTGGATCTCCTCGCTGCGTCCAGCGGGATCGAACGCGAGATCGTCGACGCCGCAAAGCCCACGGCCGAGTTTGCCGGCGTTCCCGTAGCGACCGCTGAGCACCTGCTCGCCATGAAGGTCCTTTCGATGCGCGACGCGCGCCTTCAAGATCGCATCGATGCTCGAGGGCTGCTCGCGTCGGGGACACTCGATTTGGTAGAGGTTCGGCGTGTCCTTGGGCTCATTACGGCGCGCGGGTTCGCGCGCGGTCAGGACTTGGAGGGAAAGCTCGCCGCGCTCCTCGCGGAGTCACCGCGGGTTCCGCCCAAGGAGTGACCCTGCGAGCTGCCGCGATCGCAGATGCATCTCGCGAATTGGGCTTCATTCGCGACCGACGGCGACTCCCGGGGCGAGTCGGGGCGGGCGCGGGCGGGTCGGCTCGTGCCTAAACGGAGGATCCCCGCCCCAGCGAAGCTCACGCCTCGTGGCGAACGTATTCGAAGTCCACCGGGCGCCCCTTGATGCCCTGCTTCGGCGGCGCGATCCAGTTGGCCATCTTGGTGGGCTCCCACACGGGCTTCTGCATCAAGCTCTTCACGTAGGTCTTGTCTGCCTCCGTGGGGAGCCACGCCGCCTTCTTTGACTCGAAGGCGTCCTTCGACATGAGCTCGCCGTCGGGGCTCGCGGCGATGTCGGCGAAGAGGCCGATGTGCCGATGGAAGCGGCGGCTCGGCAGCGTGAGCTTGAAGTCAATGCCGTGGGCCGCGATGGCGCGGTTCCACTTGTCGACGCCGCGCTGGCAATCCTCGACGTATTCGTCGCGCAGGACCTCGTTCATGGCGTTGCGCAGCGGCACCTCCTCGCGCGACAGGCGGAACGTGCCACCGTCGTTCTTCGGGAGGTCCATCGCGTAGGTGGCCTCGAGGCACACGTGATCTTCGTGGCTGTCTTCCTTCGCGCGGCCCTTCAAGCCCGACGCGAAGAACGACGCGGCGTTCGATGACACCTCGCCGCCGAAGAGATCGAGCGAGAGCGTGTACCAGAGGTTCAGGTACTTCTGCATCGTCGGCAGGTCGATGAGGCCGAGCTTGCGGACGGCGTCGATGTTGGCGGCGTCGGTGATGCCGCTCTCCTTCATCATCTGCGCCGTGCGCTCGACGACGCGAAGGACGCCCGTCTCGCCGACGAACATGTGGTGCGCCTCTTCCGTCAGCATGAAGCGCGTCGTGCGCGAGAGCGGATCGAAGGCGCTCTCGGCGAGCGCCAAGAGCTGGTACTTGCCGTCGCGGTCCGTGAAGAACGTGAACATGAAGAACGAGAGCCAGTCGGTGCACGGCTCGTTGAAGGCGCCCAAGATGCGCGGCTTGTCGGAGTCGCCGCTGCGACGCTCCAAGAGGGCCTCGGCCTCTTCGCGGCCATCGCGACCGAAATACGACTGAAGCAGGTAGACCATGGCCCAGAGGTGCCGGCCTTCTTCGACGTTCACCTGAAAGAGGTTCCGAAGGTCGTACACGCTCGGGCAGGAGTGGCCGAGCATGCGCTGCTGCTCGACGCTCGCCGGCTCCGTGTCGCCCTGCGTGACGATGAGGCGGCGCAGCGTGTTGCGGTGCTCGCCCGGGACCTGCTGCCACACGGGCTGCCCCATGTTGTCGCCGAAGCCGATGCGGCGATCGGGCTTCGGGTCGGCGAGGAAGATGCCCCAGCGGTAGTCGGGCATTTTCACGTAGTCGAAGTTGGCCCAGCCCTCGTGGTCGACGCTGATGGCGGTGCGCAGAAAGACGTCGTCGGCCTGAAAGCCCGACGGCCCCATCTCCTTCCACCACTTGATGTAGTTCGGCTGCCACGCCTCGAGGGCGCGCTGGAGCTTCTTGTCGCTCCCGAGGTTGACGTTGTTCGGGATGCGCTCGTCGTTCAGCACGTTGCTCATGGGCGTTCTCGGTTCCTAGGGCTTGCGTCGGGATGGGCTAGCGGCTGGACGATTCAGGTGCGGCGGAAGTCGAACTCGGGCCGCTCGGGGCGCCCGTAGAGCGTGAGCGCGCCGCGCTCACCGACGGCGTTGGGGCGCTGGAAGATCCAGTTTTGCCACGCCGAGAGGCGCGCGAAGATCTTCGTCTCCATCGTCTCGGGGCCGCCGAAGCGGAGGTTCGCCTCCATGCCCGTGAGGGCGTCGGGGGAGAGGCTCGCGCGCTCCTCGATGGCGATGCGCACCTCGTCGTCCCAATCGATCTCGTCGGGGCCGAAGGTCACGATGCCCATCTCGCTCGCGGTGGCCGTGTCCATCGGCGCCGTGTGCTCGAGGACACGAGAGGCGCGTGAGGGATCTTTCAAGAAGCGTGACTCGAGGCGCGAGAGGCCGTTGGACATGCGGTAGGCGCCGCCGTTCATGACCGACGGCTGCACCCAAACGCCGTCTTCGGCGAGCATGTAGACGCGGTCCGACGCGAGCGCGAGCTCGAGGAGCGTGCCGGCGAAGCAGCTGTCCTTCTCGACGAAGGAGAAGAGGCTCTTGGCCGTGAGGTCGAGGCGCTTCAGGGTGCGCTTGATGAGGCGCCGCACCTCGCCCACGAGGCCGTCGTCCTTGTGCGCGTCGAGCATCGCGTCCACGGCGAGGACGAGCTTCGCGTCGCCCGACGTCTTCACCGAGACGACGCCGATGTTGGGCCGGTTGAAGCGCAGGTCGAGGAGCGCGTCGTCGAGCTCGCGGAAGGCGCGGATGCACCAGGCGCTGTCGCCGGCCTTGGCGAGCTCCGCGGGCGTCGTCGGCTGCGCCTTGTCGGGCGCCTTGACGGTGAGCGTCGCCGTGCGCGACTTCTCGTCGATGGCGAGCGTGACGTAGCGGTACTCGGTGCCGTTCGCTTCGCGCTTCGCCTCGAGGGGCCCGAAGGCGACCTTCGGGAAGCTCTTGCGCTTCGAGCGAGCGACCATCGCGTCGAGGCGCTTCTTCACGGCCGCGTCGAAGGCCGACTTTCCGGGCGACTCGTCGACGAGGCCCCACTCGACCGCGCGCTTGCCGCGGACGCCTTCGGCGAGCGACGAGAACACGTCGCACAGATCGCGGCGCACCTTGCGCTTGTCGGTGAGGCGCGTGAGGCCGCCGGTGCCGGGGAGCACGCCGAGCAGCGGCGTCTCGGGGTAGCTCACGGCCGAGTTGCCGTCGTCTTGCAGCACGATCTCGTCGCACGAGATGGCCAGCTCGTAGCCGCCGCCGGAGGCGGGGCCGGTCACCGCCGCGAGCGTGGGGACGCCACCCTCTTCGCTCAGCTCTTCGAGGCCGAGCCGCGTCTCGTTGGTGTACTTGCAGAAGTTCACCTTGAAGGCGTGGGTCGAGCTGCCGAGCATGTAGATGTTGGCGCCGGAGCAGAAGATGCGGTCCTTGCCGCTCGTCACCACGAGGGCGCGCACGTCAGGATGCTCGAAGCGCACACGTGAAATGGCGTCGGCAAGCTCGACGTCGACGCCGAGATCGTAGGAGTTGAGCTTGAGCGGGTAGCCGGGCCGGAGGCCGCCGTCCTCCTTCACGTTCATCGCGAGGCGCGCGACCTTGCCGCCGAACTCGGCGGGGAAGTCGAGCTGCCAGTGACGGTAGCGATCGGGGTGCGTCTCGAAGCGAACGGGCGCGGTGTCTTCGCGGTTCTCAGCCATCCGTGGGGTTTAGGACAGGACAAGGCGAGGTTCAAGCAGTATAGTGCGTTTGGCCTCAAAAGCATGCACTATACTGCACCGTCCACACGGCACCGCGACGGGCTCCTGGCGCGCCTCGGCGAGATCGTCCGGAATGTCCGGAGCGAGCGCGGCCTCACGAGGCGGGAGCTGGCGAAGTCCGCCCGCGTGAGCGAGCGGTTCCTGGCGCAGCTCGAGGCAGGCGACGGGAACATCTCGGTCTTGCGCCTTGAAGACGTGGCCGTCGCGCTCGGATGCCGAGCCGCCGATCTCTTGCGCGAGGCGGAAGACGCGGCGCCGCGGGAGCGCTTGGGCATCGTGTCGCTCCTCGGCCTGCGCGGCGCCGGCAAGACGACCATCGGCCAAGCCGTCGCCCGGCGCCTCGGCGTCCCCTTCGTGGAGCTCGATCAGCTCGTCGCCAACATGGCGGGCATGAGCTTGGCGACGATCTTCGAGCTGCACGGCGAAGCGCATTTCCGACGGCTCGAGGAGGAGGCGCTGGCGCAGTTCGTGAAGGGAGGCGGGCCCGCCATCCTCGCCACGAGCGGCTCGCTCGTCGAAGACGTCGGCACGTTCCGCTTGCTCGCGGATAAGACGCGCACGGTCTGGCTCAAGGCGCGCGCGAAAGATCACTGGGATCGCGTGGTCGCACAAGGCGACGGGCGCCCCATGCGCGGGCGCGCCAACGCGAAGGTCGAGCTCGAGGAGTTGCTCCGTAAGCGGAAGCCCCTCTACGAGCGCGCCGACGCCGTGGTCGACACCTCGGCGTTGTCGGTCGACGCGGTCGTGGAGGCGGTCGTGGAAGCCGTGCGAAAGCCTCGCCCCTGAGCGCGGCGGTCCCTGGCGCAAGTGCCTTGTCCCACAGACGCCGACTGACGTGTCACGAACGTCAGGTGACATGCCCCCCCCGGGAGCGCGGGCTAACTGCGGGAAAGGTCATCACGCAGGCTCGGTTCGGCGCTTGCACCAACCGCGGTCATGACGCGTCATCGAACCTTCGTTGCCACCGCGATCTTCGTCATGTCGTCGCCCGCCGTCGCTTCCGCAACCACTTACCAGGTTGGCCCCGCGCGGGCGCACAAGCAGCTCATGACCGTGGCTCCGCTCTTGAAGCCGGGGGACCGCGTGGAGGTCGACGGCGGAGCCACCTACCAGGGCGGCGTCGTCTTCGACAAGGCGGGGACGCCGGCCTCTCCCATCACCATCGTGGGCATCGCCGTCGGTGGCAAGCGGCCCGTCGTGAGCGGAGGAACCAACACCGTCGAAGCGCGTGCCAACCACTACGTCTTCGAGAACCTCGACATCACGGCAGGGTCCTTCCGCTGCTTTTTCGTGCACGCCGATGGCATCACGCTCCGAGACTCGGTCGTTCACGACTGCGCGCAGCACGGCATCCTCGGAGCCGACACCGACGCAGGCTCGTTTCTCCTCGAACGAAGCGAGGTGCACCATTGCGGCTCGGGCACGCAGAACCACCAGATCTACATGTCGAGCGACGAGGTCGTTTACCCCGCGGCCGTGTTTCGGATGCAGAGCTCGTACGTGCATGACGGCAACGGCGGCAACAACGTCAAGTCGCGCGCCGGCCGGAACGAGCTCTACGGAAACTGGATCGAAGGCGCGCTCTACCACGAGGTCGAGCTCATCGGCTCGGAGACCTCGCCGGAGGGTGCCGTGCGCGAAGACTCGGACGTCGTCGGCAACGTTCTCGTGAAGAAGAACGCGTTCTTCGTGACACGCTTTGGTGGCGACGGCACCGGCCAAACCAACGGGCGCTACCGCTTCGTGAACAACACGGTCGTGACCAACGGCGGCTCCGCGGTGTTTCGACTCATGGATGGCATCGAGAGCTTGGAGTTCCACAACAACGCCTTCGTGGCGAAGAGCGGAAACGTCGCCCTCGTCGATGAGAGCAGCGCAGCGTGGGTCGGCGGCACGAGCGTTGTCGTCGGGAGCCACAACTGGCTGCAGACGGGCGCAACCAAAGTTCCCGCGGGCCTCGCGAACACGGTGATGGGCTCGAACGGCAACCTCTTCGCCTCCCTGGCAAACGGCGATCTGCGGCCCGCGTCGGGGTCCCCGCTGGTCGATGTCGGCGGCGCATCGCTCGCGGGACCTTCGGGCAAGCCGTTCCCAGGCCCGCTCGCGGTGCCGAACCTTCATCCGCCGCTCGGCGCGCCGCCGGCGACGACGACGGGACGCACGCTCGTAGGGGTCATCGACATTGGCGCCTACGAACTCGGCGGTGCGGCGCCGGCACCCCCGGGAACGACGCCAGGAACGCCACCACCACTGCCGCCGACCTCGGGCTCTGACGCCGGTGCGCCCGGCACCGGTGAATCCGCCGGCAGCGGCGCTGCGGCAAGCGGCGGTTCGACCGGCGCCGCGGGCGCGACCGAGAGCGGCAAAAGCGGCGGAACGCAAAATCGTGCCGGCGCTAACGACGTCGGCGGCGTTCCCCCGCTCGCCGACGACGTCGGCGGATGCGCCATCACGCGCCGCGCGCCGACGCGCGACGCCGGCGCGCTCGTGCTCCTCGTCCTCGCGATCACGGCCGCTGTGACGCGACGACGGCGCTGATGCGTTCTCCGCGACCAACGGATGGACACGCACGCGAGGCGCGGGTAGATCCACGCGCATGTCGACCGAGTCTCCGCGGGCATCGCTGACCTCTGGTGCGCGTCGCGCTGGCATCGAGTGGGCAGGCCCGCTCGCGCTGGCGGCGTGCGTTGTCTCTATCGCCGCTTGCGGCGAGGCCCCTCCCCCGCCCCCCAAGGCGACAGCGCCGAAGATCATCAAGGTCCACGTGACCAATGCGTCACGCTTCCCCCTGTGTCGCATCGAGGCCTGCGGCAAGCCCGGTCGACCCGTCGACGCCGAAGGTCCGCGCGCCGACGTGCCGCTCAAGCAACACGAGGCGAGCATGTACGAGGTGACGGCCTGCACCGGCACGCTCAAAGCCGTCGGCTGCACCGACCCGGGCGCGCAGGCGCCGTGCCTCACCACGGAGGGTGGAGGCATCGCCGAGGGCTCGATGTTTACCGTGAAGACCTGCTCGTATTGAAAAGGCGCGCCGAACCGCCGGCGCCCGGCGCGCGTGGCTTGGCCCCGAAAATGGCGCTATAAGCGCGGCCATGATCGAGCTTGAGAGCTATCTGCAAGGCAAGTGGGTTCGCGGCGCCGGCAAGGCCGCGACGCTCGTCAATCCCGCCACCGAAGAGGCCGTCGCACGGACGTCGACGGAAGGCCTCGACTTCGAAGGAGCGCTCGGCTTCGCTCGCAAGGTGGGCGGCCCTCAGCTCCGCGCCATGAGCTTCGCGGCCCGCGGCGAGATGCTCCGCGCGATGTCACGCGCCATTCACGCGCACCGCGACGAGCTCATCGGCCTCGCGGTTCAAAACGGCGGCAACACGCGAGGCGACGCCAAGTTCGACATCGACGGGGCCTCGCTCACGCTGGCAGCCTACGCGGACCTCGCGCCAACGCTCGGCGAGGGCCCCGCGTTGGTCGACGGCGACGACGTGCTCCTCGGTCGTAGCGCGCGGCTCGCCGGTCGGCATGTGTTCGTTCCGCGCCACGGCGTCGCCGTGCACATCAACGCCTTCAACTTCCCCGCGTGGGGCACGGCCGAAAAGGCTGCCGTCGCGCTCCTGGCGGGGATGCCCGTCGTCTCCAAGCCGGCCACGAGCACCGCCGTCGTCGCGTGGCGACTGACGCAAATCCTCGTCGCCACGGGCGCCCTCCCAGAGGGAGCGTTCCAGCTCGTGACCGGCAGCGCCGGAAACCTCTTGGACCACCTCACGGGGCAAGACGTGCTCGCCTTCACGGGCGGGAGTGCCACGGCGGTGACGCTCCGCGGCGGCAGCGCTGTCGTTGCCAAGTCGGTTCGCATCAACGTCGAGGCCGACAGCCTGAACGCGGCCGTCCTAGGACCCGATGTCGAAGACGGCTCCGACGTCATGAACTTGTTTCTCGCCGACGTCGCGCGCGACGTGACGCAGAAGGCCGGCCAGAAGTGCACAGCCATCCGGCGCGTTTATGTGCCGAAGGACCGCCATGCGTCGGTCGTGGAACAATTGAAGGAGCGCCTCTTGGCGGCGAAGGTCGGCGACCCGTCGCGCGACGACGTGACCATGGGCCCGGTCGCGACGGCGACGCAGCTACGCGACGTGCGCGCGGGGCTCGATGCGCTCGGCAAGCACGGTCGCTTCGCCCTCGGCGGCGGAGAGCGCGGGACGGTCCTCGGCCCTGACGGCAAGGGCTTCTTCGTGGCGCCATCGCTCCTCGTCTGCGACGCGCCCGATGCCGGCGACGCGATCCACAACCACGAGGTCTTCGGGCCGTCGGTGACGCTGATGCCCTACGGCGGCTCCGCCGACGACGCCGCGCGCCTCGTGGCGGCGGGCGGTGGTGGCCTCGTCTCGAGCGTCTACTCGGACGACAAGGAGTTCGTCCGCGGCGCGGTCCTCGGCGTCGCGCCGTTTCATGGCCGCGTCACCCTCGGCTCCTCCAAGATCGCCGGCCAAGCGATCCCACCGGGCACCGTCATGGCGACGCTCGTGCACGGCGGCCCCGGACGTGCCGGCGGCGGCGAAGAGCTCGGCGGCGCCCGCGGACTTGCGTTCTACATGCAACGCACGGCGCTCCAGGGCGATCGCGCCCTGCTCGACGTCATCGCGAAGCCGGCGAAGAAGACCGAACCGGCGACTTAGCGTTCGCCGCCAAGTCGCGTCCGAGTTGGGCCTCGTCTCTTGCCGACGACTGAAACATTTGTCCAGTCGTTGAGAATGCCGCTTTTCGCCGTTCACGCACTGCACCACCGGGCCCGCTGCGATCGATGCGGCCTCACCTCCGACCTTCATTGTTCCGAAGGGGTGGCCCAAGCGCGGGGCGAAGCGAGGGTTCATTTCGAGTCGCGTGGTTGGCGCCATGAGGTCCCGAAAACCGAGCCGCCGCACATCGCGACCTGGCTCGAGCAACATGGCGGCGGGGAGTGGCTCTGCGCCCGGTGTCACGGCGGCGAAGGAGGCCCGACGGAGGGCGTCAAGTGAGCGGCAGCAAAGGCCGCCCCGCCAAACCTGTGGTACATGCGTTTCCATGCGAACGCTGATCTGCACGTCGATCTGCCTCGCGTTGGCTGTCGGTTGCGGGGGCTCCAAGAAGCCGGCTGAAGATCCGGCCGCGACCACAACGGCCGACGAGACGCCGAAGTGGGACTCAACCTCCGAAACCGCCGACACGACGCGGCGCTCGAAGGACCTCGCGTCCACCGCCAAGAAGACCCCGAAAGAAGACGACTCGACGGCGGCGACGACAGAGCCCGTCTCCGGCCCGCCAAAGCAGCGGCGCTCCGACGAATACGACAAGGAAGGCACCGAGGTCGTCCTGAAGCGCGCAGCGCGGCAGGTGAAGCAGAACTGCGGCGCCGCCACCGACGAAGACGGCAAAGTCGGGGGCCCTTGGGGTTCGGGCCAGATGCACCTCGTGCTCGGCCACAACGGACGCCTCAAGGAAGCAACGCTCGGCCCTCCTTTCGAAGGCAAGCCCACGGGAAAGTGCGCCCTCCAAGCGTTCTCACGGCTCACCTACCCGCCCTGGGCCGGCTCCGACATGACCCTCGATTGGCCCATCGAGATCGTCCCGCCGGCCGATCCCAAGAAGAAGTAGAGGCCGCGCGCCCGTCAGGACCCGCCGCCAGGAGCACCGATCACGGAGGAGCGTCGCGCGCGCCGAAATTTCGAGACACGAGGGCGATCTCGCAGTAAGAGAATCCCCTTCCCGGGGCCGTAGCTCAGCTGGGAGAGCGCATCCATGGCATGGATGAGGTCAGGGGTTCGATCCCCCTCGGCTCCACTCTTCGGGGTCTTGTGCTCCAAAACGCGAGCCAAAGACCGTGTCGTACGACCCGCGCGCTCGAGGCGGTGTTGGCGATCACCGTGTTCGACTGCGCCTACCTCTCGTGGCGCTACGTCGCGCTGCGCGCCGGCTGGGTGACGCCGCACACGGGCCTCTGCTCGTGGACCCAAGCCATCGACTGTGACGTGGTGCTACGGACGCCCGAAGCGCGCGCCTTCTTTGTCCCGAACGCGCTGCTCGGGCTCGGCTTCTTTGTCGGGTGCCTCGCGTTCTTCGCGGTGGGGCGTCGCCGCTATCCCGCGGCGAAGGGGCTGCTCGTGCGGCTGCTCGCGGTGGCGCTCTTCCTGGGCACGCTCTTCACCTTCCGCTTCTTCCAATTGCTCGTACGACTGCCGGCGCTGTGCCCCTTCTGCCCTTGGAATCACGTGTGGACGTGGACGTCGCTCGCGCTTGTGGCCCTGCTCGTTCGGAAGACTCCGCTGGAAGGCGGAGCCCACGCCGCGCGAGAGCTCGCGCCGCTCACGCTGATCTTGGTGGCGCAGTTCTTCGGCTGGTTCGCGCTCTGGGGCATCCTCGTCGCCACCCACGTCATGACTCCGTAGCCTTGCAGAGGACGCGCTCACGAAGGGAGGGCCGGCGTCTCCTCGTCGGTGCGTTGCTGAAGCAGGCGCCGCAACGACTCCTCGGTCACGCCGAGTCGCGCAGCGGTGCGGTGCGCGAGCGACGTCGTCGCCACGCCGGGGACGAACTGGAACGTCGGCCGCTCGCGAACGTCGAGCTCCACCTGGAGGAACGAGAGCGACGTCGCGCGCTCTTCTTCGGCCATGCGCGCGGCGAAGGCGAGCAGGTGCGTGGTGATGAACGCCGCGGGCCGAAGCTCGCCGAGGAGGCGCACGACGAGCCGGAAGATCTCTTCGCCCTCCGACGGATTCGTGCCGGCGCACAGCTCATCCAAGACGACGAGCGTGCCTGGCCCCACGCGCTCGAAGAGGCGTCGGATGCGCAGAAGCTCGGTGCCAAGGCGGCCTTCGCGCTGATCGGCGCGCGATTGCTCGAGGAGCGAGACGAAGAGCCCGTCGGCGCGGGGCAGGCGCGCGCGGCGCGCGGGGACGAAGAAGCCCGCCTGCCCCAAGAGCTGCGCGAAGACGAGTGACTGCAGCAGCCGCGTCTTTCCACCCGAGTTGGGCCCCGTCACGATGGTGAGCGCGTCTGGTGCATTTGCGTGCATATCGCACGGAACTACCGAGACGCCATCGGCCACGAGCAACGGATTGAAGAGGCCCTCGAGCGTTCGCTCGCCTCCGTCGCCGAGCTCCGCCAGGCACACCGAGAGTCCCGTGCGCTCGGCGCCCCGTTTGAGCGCGAGCATCCCCAGGTAAACATCGATATCGCCCACGACAAGCAAGAGCCAAAGCAGCTCGGACTCGATGCCCGTGTAGACCTCGTCGATGAGGCGCGCCAGGATCTCTTGGTCGGTGAAGCGGTACCCCCGTGCCACAAGGCCTAGCCGCTCAGCCCAGCGCTTGTACCAGGGCACATGGAAGGGGCTTTGCGTCCGCTCGTGAACGCCAACGACGGCCAAGGCGCGGATGCGCCCGTCGAAGCCGACGCGGACGCGGAGGTCGAGCTCGGCAGCGCCCTCTTCGTAGGCCAAGAGCTCGACGACGCGGGAGAACGCCTCGCTCCCGTGAACGCGCGTAGCCCATGTGCCAAGACGACGAAGGCCGCTCGTCGCCCGCAGAAACGAGCAAGACGCGCGCACTACGTCGACGAAGGAGCGGAGCGCGTCGAGGCGACGACGGTTGGGGTCGAGCCGCAGCGACGGCGACGTCGTCAGGCCGTCGGCGAGCTCGTGAAGTCTCGCTCCGACGGACTCGAGGGCCGTGGCTAGCTCGGGCGCCGACGCGAGCTCACGCAGAATCGCCTGGCGAAAGCGGACCGTCGCGTGGTCGCGCGGCGGTCGGCCCACGAGCCTCCGGAGCAGGCGGCTTGTCGATGCGACGGGGCGCCCCTCGGCGACGACGGGCATGCACTGCGTGACCAACTCGTCGAGGAAGACGTCCTTGGCGAACTGTTCGTCGTCGAAGGCGCTCGGCAAGAGCGGCATCTCCGTCGCGAGGCGTTCGAAGACGTCGCCGCCGGTCCCGGTCTCGAAGGCGAAGGCCACGGCCTCGCGGAGGAAGGTGAAGTCGGCGCGGGGCAGCGGTTCGTCGTGGAGGAGGTCCAGAGGGGTCGCGCGCAAGGCGCTCCTTCGCGCGTCCGGGGCAAAAGGGCCGCGCCCGCGCCCCGGAAGGTGCCCGCCGCCAGGTCGTGTATCGCTCACCCGAAGGCCCGACAGCGTGCCGCCGTCGAAGTTCCGCCAAAGTTGAAACCCAAGTTCCGACGGGCCGCCACGAGGCCAGCGTGGCTCAGTCGAGGCGCGCGAGGGTTTGCTGGTTCATGGCCACGAGGCGGCCGTCTTTGCCCCACAACTCGCGGAAGTCGACGGCGTAACCGTTGGCGCTCGCATCGCTGCGTCCGCGATGAAACAAGGGCTCCGTCGGGTCAAGCCCCTCGGCGCCGGCGACGAGCTCGAGCGTGTACGCGAGCGTGACAAAGTTCGTGGGCGGCTGAATCGCCACGCTCGCAGCAGGCCACCAGGCGTCGGCCACCGCGGCGATGAGCGAGTCGGTCCAGGGCGAGGCGCCGCGCGGTCTTATCCAACCGGAGGTCTCACACACGCCCGAAACCCCGGCATAGGGGAGATACCCCGTAGGCCGATATTCGAAGTGTTGCGTGAAGCGCGGGGCTGGGGGTCCGAGGAGCGGCATTGGGGTCACTTCGGTCCACGGCCCCAGCGGCGGTGCCGGCGGGCTCGTGGGCGGCGCGGACACAGGCCTCGGCGCGCCGAAGACGCCGATGCCGTGCGCCACCGCGCGGCCTCCCTGCTGGATGGTGGCTCGGAGCGTCGTCACGGAGACGCCCTCGCGCAACGCGTCGACGTGAATCTCGGCGTCGCCGATCTGAAGCGGCACGACGAGCGTCGTCATGAGCGATCGAAGGGCGCGGCGGGGGCCGCTGCCAGCGCCGGGCAATCGTGTCGCCATGGCCTCGACCATGGCCCCGCAGGCGATGCCGCCGTAGGCGCCGCGGCCCTGTTGCCAGCCGTCAACGACGACGAGGCGCAGGGCACCCGATTGTCCGGGCGTGACCTCCAGCCGTTCGAGCAATCCCATCGAACCTCCCACGTCGCGCCGTCCACGGTGCTCCCCGCTCCGTAGGGCCCCACGGCCCAGTACCCTAACACTCTGAAGTCGATAGGTTCGAGTTCGCCCCGCGACGAGGGAGGGGCAAACTCGAACCCCTCGTGTCCAAAGGTTTGTGTCCCGGCGTTTCGGTCTCGCTTGCCGTACTCGACCCATCAAAATCGATGGGTCGAGGTACTGCTAGAAGGCCCCCCTTGCACACGGTGTGCAACGACCTTGTACGCGGCATGCAACGGCCTCCGCGCCGCCGCCGGGTGGATCCAAGGACTCACGACGAAACGGCGTAAAACTCCGGTCCTTCGAGCGTCGGCGGCGCGGCACGCGCCTTGGATTGTCGTCAACGTGCCCCGCATCGCCGCCCCCCTCCTCATGGCCCCTTGGGTCCTCGTCGCCACCCTGGCCGTGAGCGAAGCAGGCGCCCGCCAGCGTTCGGAGCCGGTGCGTACCGGGACGACAACGACCTCGGCGGCGCGCCTCGCGGCGCAGGGCCGCTTGCTCGAGGCGCGCGAGAACCTCGCCAGCAAGCGCGACGGCGCGCGCACCAAGGCGCGCGAGATTGAGGCGTTGACGCGGCGCATCCCCAAGCTCTCACTCAAGCCTGCAGCAGGGTTCGTCGGCGACGTCATCGTGGACGCTCGGGCCCTCGCGAAGGGTGAGCTCAACGCGGACCTCGAACTCGATCCGGGCACGCACGAGATCGTCGTCCGAGGCGCCGACGGAAAGATCGCCACGAAACAGGTCGTCACGCTCGCTGAGCGAGAGCGTCACGTCATCGTGCTCGAGGCGCCGCCGGTTCCTTAGAAGCGCGAGGCTCCCGCGAAGGAGCCACCGCCGGCGAGCGCGCCGGTCACGCGGAACATTGCGTTCGTCGGCCTCGGCGTGGCGGCGCTCTCAGCCAGCGCCGGCGCGGTCTTCCTCGGCCTCTCGGCGAGCGAACGCTCGAGCTTGCAAGAGCGCTGTCCCAACGACAGGTGCTCGGAGGCCGATCGCGCGGCCTTCGATCGCGGTCGCGGGCAAGCCGAGGCCGCGACCATCGCCTTCGCTGCCGGCGCGATCCTCGCCACAGCGTCCGTCGCGCTTCTCGTCTTCGGCAAGCCCTCGCAAGAGCGCGGCGTCGAGATTCGCGCCACGAGCCAACAGATCCTCGCCGCGGGGCGCTTCTAAGATGAAGACCCACGCGCGATGGCTCGCGAGCGCCACGGCCCTGCTCTCGGTGTGCGCCGTGGGCTGCGGGCAGATGCTCGGCTACGACGACGTTCGCTTCGGCGAAGGACAGAGCGAGAACCTCGGAACGTCGTACCCGACGCCCGCCACAAGCGTCACCACGACGGGCGGCTCCGACGGCGGAGCGCTCGGTGTGCCGCCGCTGCCGGCCATCGGCGACGGCGGCGCATTGCCACGTGAGCTGCCACCGAATGACGGCGGCTCCGAGTCGGGTGCCCTTGATCGCTGCAACGGCGTCACGTGCGGAGCCGGCGCGCGCTGCGAAGCAGCCACGGGGCAATGCGTCTGCAGCCCCGGCTTCGTGTCGAGCGGCAGCGGAACGTGCCAGTCAGCGCCGCCCGGCGATCCCGCGAGCCACACCGAGGCGCAGGTCTGCGCGTCGTGGAATCAGGGCCACGCCCTCACGGACCCATCGCCCTGGACGCCGGGCGCAACGGAGTGCGATCCGGGCACGCTCTCGCAGAAGGGCATCGACGATACGCTGACGCGCCTCGCGATGTTCCGATACCTCGTCGGCCTCGCGCCCGTCGTCGAGGCCGCCGGGGCGCGCGCGACGTACATGGCCTGCGGCGCCGTCACCGCGTGGAACCCGCCGGGCACCGCGGCGAACCCCCACGCGCCCGAACCGACGGCGAAGTGCTACTCGTCGGCGGGCGCCGCCGGCGCGGGCTCCGCGAACATCGGCTGGGGACAGCGCGTGCCGGCGGACGCCATCGATCAGTTCGTGGAGGATCCGGCAACGACACAACCTTCGGCCACCGCCGCTGGGTCCTAAACCCGCCCCTCGGCGCCGTGGGCATCGGCTACTACGGCGGCGGCGGCCCCTACGGCAGCTCGCAATGCCTCGGCGTCTTCGACGGCTCCGGCACGGGACCGTCGCCCGAGTGGCTATCGTTTCCGCCCGCGGGCTTCGTGCCGCTCCAGGCGGCCGGCTGGACGTGGACCTTCCACCACAAGGGCGGCGTCGCGTCGAAGATGACCGTGACGCGGGCCTCCGACAACGCAACGCTCCCTATGACGATGCTTCCCCTCAACCAGGGCTTCGGCGTCTACGGCACGGCGGCGTTCCGGGCGCAGGGTTGGAGCCCGGCGGCCGGCGAGACCTACACCGTCGTCGTCGAAGGCGCGTCGCCCGCGCCCATCACGTACGTGGTGAAGCCCGTCGGTTGCTGAGAACGCGAACCTACTTGAGCGGCGGCGGAACGTAGATGGGCTTCACGTCGGCGCCGCCGACGTACGCGTAGGAGCCGTGCCCGGCGAATCCGTAGGCCATGAGGCTCACAGGCTTGTCGGCGCTCAAGCGGTGCACACCTTCGGGCAACGGACAGCGACGCACGACATAGTTCTGCCCGAGCAGCGGCCCCACGGTGGCGGGAATGCACGTGACCGGCAGGTCGCTGCCATCGAGCTTCACGTTGGTCCCCTCGGGCATGCCGACGACGACCCAGTTGGTCTGCCACGATTTGGGTGTAAGAAACACGTATTCACCGCGGAGCTGATCGACGGGCGGGAAGAGCGACAGAGAGGAGTCGCCCACCGACGCCGTGGAGTAGCACTGAGCCACGAGCATCTGTGCCACGACGACCGGCTCTGTCGACTCGACGGTGAAGTCGGTGATGGTCGCCACGTCGCGAACCTCGCCTGGCTGCAGCGTAAACGACGCGTCCGGTGGCGGGAGGTTCGTCTTGATGGTCGCCGGCGCCGCGAGGCCCATGAAGCGTACGATGTCGGGCTCGGCGTAGCTGCCCGTCGAGCGGATCGGGCTTCGCGTGGCGAGGTACGTTCGCCCCGCCGCCGTCGCCGGCACGATCTGCTCTTCAAGGTGATCGGTGGTGCATCCGTTGCTGCCGCTCGCGTCCCAGCCGGGCGGCGCGAACTTGGTCTCGCCGCCGGGGGCGATGGCGCGCTCATTTCCCGTGAAGACCACCACCGGAGCTGTCGCGTTGACGACGGTGCCCGTGAGCTCGCCGATGCCCTTGGTGAAGGTGCCCGCGGGATTGGCGAAGACGTCTTCCGCCTTCACCTTCTTCGCCCGCGACTCGAGGTTGAGAACATCGAAAGGCCCGAGCGTGACCTCCACGAGGCCACCCTTGTTCGTCTGCGCAATGGCGCCGCCACCTTCGATGTCGCCCCCCAGAATGACGCTCACCTTCGTGCCGGGCTCGGTGCCGACGATGGTCACGTAGGAGTGGTCGCGAATCGGTGCCTCTTGTGGCGGCAGGCCCTCGGGCTGCTCGGGCATCTCGACCTCGAGCGGGTTTGCCGCGGGCCAACCGACGACGCGATGCTCTTTGCCGAGCGCGCTCTTCGGCAACAGCAACGAGGCGTCGTTGGAGAACGTGTGCCGCAGCGTGTTGAACTGGTAGACGATGATCGGCACCGTGGCCGTGATGCGATAGGCGTTGGATGAGACCCATGTGCCGGGTCCGTTGTTCTCGCCGTTCGTCGTGCCGTCGACCTCGCGCGTGGGGAGCGCCACCTCTTCCAGGCTGTTCGGCGCGATCTTGAGGCTCATGACCGACTTGACGTCGGGCGGGGAGCCGAGCGGCGCGTCGTTCTTCTCGATGTTCACGATGGCGATGGTGTCGCTTACGTTGGAGAGGGCAACACCCCAGGGGGCGCCCGCCGCGTCGTTCACGAAGCCGAGCTGCGTCTTCGCGTATTCGTTGTCGAGATCGACGGCCCAGAATTCACAGCCGAGGTACGACGGCTTGTCGGCGACGGCTTCGCACGGGGTCTTGCACTTTCCACCGGAGCAAACGAGCCCCGCCGCCGCGTCACAGGCCTGGACGAGCGCGCCCGGTTCGCCGTTGTCGCCGCATTTGTGAATCGCGTTTCCGACGCAGGTGTCGGCGCCAGGGACGCAGGTCAAGCAACCACGACCGGCGACGCACTCCTTGGGGAAACACTCGCGGTGCGCGACGAAGGTGCCCTTGGCGTCGCACTCTTTGTACTTCGTGCCTTCGCAGCTTCCGCAACCGAAGGGGTCGTGGCCAGCGTCGCTCGCACCGGGTCCGGCGGCCGCGACGTTTCGGCCTTCCGACCCGCACGCCGGGACCGTCGCGAGACCGAGCAACGTCATGAACCCGAGGGGCTTGAGCATCGAAAAGCGCGACATGCGGGCCGCATCGTGACGAAAGAAGACGGCGGCGCAAGAGTCGTTTCAGTCCGAACGGGGAGTGCCTGTTTCGATCACCCCTGCGGGGCCGAGCGCCGGAGCCACGATCCGACGGAAATCGGTGCCTATAGGCGCCTTGATCGCGCCGCCGCGCTGAGGGGACAAAAACGTCGCGCGCTCGGCGCCCGCCTTTGGCACACTGCGCCGCTCATGCAACGGCACACCAAGATCCTTCTCGGCCTCGGCTCGGGCATGGCCGCGGGGCTCGTGGCGCACCTGTCGGGGAAGGACGCGCCTTGGATCGACGTGGTCGTGAAGAACGTGGCCAACCCCATCGGCCAGCTCTTCCTCCGCATCATTTTCATGGTGGTCGTTCCTCTCGTGTTCTCGTCGCTCGTGCTCGGCGTGCTTGAGCTCGGCGACGTGCGCCGCATTGGGCGCGTAGGGCTCCGGACGCTCGGCTACACCATCGTGGCGAGCGGCCTCTCGGTGGTCATCGGCGTCGGACTCGTGAGCGTCGTGCAGCCGGGAGCGGGCGTCGATCCGGGCGTCCGAACGGAGCTCGCCTCAACGTTCGCGTCGGGGTCCAAGAAGGCCATCGAGAACGCCGCGAAAGCGCAACACTGGACCGAGACGGTGCTCTCGCTCATTCCAAAGAATCCCGTGGCCGCCGCCGCTGAGGCGCTCTCCGGCGAGATGATCGCGCTCATGGTCTTTGCGCTGATGCTTGGCGTGGCCCTGTCGATGGTGCGCGACGAGTCCACCGAGCCGCTCGTGGGAGTCCTCACGGCACTGCAGCGAGCGTCGCTGCGCATCGTCGACTGGGCCATGGTCTTGGCGCCGTATGGGGTCTTCGGCCTCATGTTTGCGATGACCGCGAAGTCAGGCCTCGATCTGATCCCGCGGCTCGGCAAATACGTCGGCGTCGTGGTGCTCGGGCTCGCCATTCAGCTCTTCGTTGTTTACGGCGCGATCCTCAAGGGAAGCGGCGTTTCGCCCATTGAATGGTTCAAGCGATGCCGCGAGGTGATCGTCACGGCGTTCTCGACGGCGTCGTCGAACGCGACGTTGCCCACGACGCTCCGCACCTCAGAGCAGAAGCTCGGTGTGCCGGCGCGCATCGGCAGCTTCGTCCTGACCGTTGGCGCAACGGGAAATCAAAACGGCACGGCGCTCTTCGAAGGTGTGACGGTCCTCTTTCTCGCCCAGGTCTTCGGCATCAAGCTCGGCCTGGGCCAGCAGATCACGGTCGTGCTCATGTCGATCCTCGCGGGAGTCGGCACGGCAGGAGTCCCCGGCGGTTCGATCCCGCTCATCGTCATCGTGCTCCAGAGCGTCGGCGTTCCCGCGGAAGGCATCGGCATCATTTTGGGCGTCGATCGGTTCCTCGACATGTGCCGCACCGTCTTGAACGTCGTGGGCGATCTCGTGTGCGCGACCTACGTCGCGAAGGCCGAAGGGGAGCTGCGCTTCGAGGAGGCCGGCGGAGTCGCGAGTCCGTGACGCGAGCACGCGTCTCGCTCGCGGGCAAGGGCCGATCGTCCTTTACAGGTGCCCTTTGAAGGGGGCACCCTGCCCGCTCGTCTGACGAGAATCGTTTGACGGAAAGCGTGTTCGGCTTGCGCGGTGCGTTCGGCTTAGCGCCAAAGGAGACACTCGATGTTTCGTATGCAGGTTGGTCTGACGGTGATGTCGTCCCTCGCGAGCCTTTGCCTCTTGGGCTGTCCGAAAAGTGAGCCGCCCCCGCAGAACCCGCCACCGCCGGCCTACAACGGCGCGCCCTATGGCGCTCCTCCTTATGGCGCCCCTCCCTACGGCAACGCGCCGCCGCCCTACGCGGGCAACCCCAACGCGCCGCCGCCGAACGGTCCGATGCCCGGGCCAGGCCCCGGCCCCGCCCCTGGTCCAGGCCCTGCGCCTGGCCCCGGGCCCAACACCGGCGCGCCCACCGGTGCACCGCCGCCATTTGGTCTCCCCTTCCCAATCCCGACAGGCTTTGGGCTCCCGCCGACGGGCGCGCCGCCGGCCGCTGGCGGCGGCTCTCCGTCGGGTCCGAGCGCCCAGCCGCTCGATCCCAACTTCGCCGTCGGCGCCACCGCCGCGCTGAACCTCGTCGCCGCCAGCGAAACGGGCGGCATGGCGAAAGAGGGCGCGCCCATCGCGGGCAACTTCCAAGAGGGGCAAGTGCTCGAGCAGGGCTTCAACATGCAGCCGGGCAAGTGCTACACGGCGGTCGCCGCCGGCGTCGGTCCGCAGGAGCTTGAGCTCTCGATGGTGGCTGTGACGCCGATCCCCAACATGCCGTCCTTCGGCAACATGGGCGCCGCCAAGGGCGGCGGGCAAAAGACGGTCCTCGGCGGCGGCGGCAATTGCATCAAGCTCGCGTTCATCCCCGTCGCGGTGCAAGCGAAGTTGGTGCTCAAGGCCACGCGTGGCGCCGGCGTCGCGGCGGCGCAGCTCTTCGTCAAGTAGACGCCTCGCCTCCGCCTCCTGCGCGCCGCGCTCTCACGCGGGGAGCCGGAGGCCGAGCCTCTTAATCATCTTCTGCAGGCCGAAGCGAGAGACACCGAGCATCTCGGCGGCCTTCGTCTGATTGCCGCGCGTCTTGTCGAGCGCCTCTTGCACAAGCTCGGTTTCCAGTGAATCGAGGCGCGAGCGCAGGTCCGTCCCGCCGCTCCGGCGAGCCTGCGTCGCTCGCATCAGCTCCGGCGAGAGCTCCGAAGCGTCGATCCGATCCCCGGCCAGAACCAACGCGCGACGCACTTCGTTCTCGAGCTGACGAACGTTGCCCGGCCACGGGTCGGCGACGAGCCGTTCGAGCGCCGCGCGCGTAAGGCGAATGGGCCGACCGCCGCCGTGCTTAAGGACGAGGTGAGTCACGAGAGAAGGAATGTCCTCCGGTCGTTCGCGGAGCGGCGGCACGGGGATCGAAACGACGTTGAGTCGGTAATAGAGGTCTTCGCGGAAGGCCCCGCTCTTCACCATGCCCTCGAGGTCGCGGTGCGTAGCCGCCAGCACGCGTACGTTGACGCGCCGCGAGCGCTCGTCGCCGACGGCGCGAATCTCGCCGTTCTGAAGGACCCGCAGGAGCTTCGCCTGAAGCCCGGGGCTCATCTCGCCGACCTCGTCCAAGAAGAGCGTTCCGCCGTCGGCCACCTCGAAGAGGCCCGGTCGGTTCGCCGTGGCCCCCGTGAATGCGCCGCGCTTGTGCCCGAACAACGTCGACTCGAGCAGCGCCTCCGGCAACGCCCCGCAGTTCTCCGTCACGAAGGCCTTCGCGCGCCGCGGTCCGCTCGCGTGAATGGCCCGCGCGAGCAGCTCCTTCCCCGTCCCCGACTCGCCGACGATGAGCACCGGCACGTCGCTACCGCTGACGCGTGCGACGAGATGCAGCGTTCGCTGCATCGCGTCGCTGCGGCCCGCCATCCCTTCGTACTCGATGGCCGGCCCCTCGTCGCCGAGCGCCGCCTTTGCGCGGTCGAGCTCGAGGCCGCGCGCCTCGAGCTCGCGCTCGAGCCGCGCCTTGGCCCGCTCCGCGTGCCGCACGGCGCGGCGCAGCCGCACCGCGTCGCGCGCGTCGGCGATGGCCAGCGCAGCGTGCGCCGCCACGAGTCGCACCCACGCGACCTCGCGCGGACCGAACGCCCCCCGTCGATTCCGGTCGTCGAGGTAGACCACGCCGAGCGCCTCGCCGCGCGCCAAGAGCGGAATGGCCAAGACGCTACGCAGCCGCAGCGCGTGGACCGATGCGTGCAGGTCGCCAAGCGACGCGAAGGCGTCGGTGGCGATGACCACGTCGCCCTGGTCGAGGGCCCGTCGAGCCAACCCGAGCGACAGCGCGCGCTGATCTCCGACGAGGTCGCGCCGCGCGAGGTTTCGCGCGGCGCGCGGGACCAGCGAGCCGTCGGGCGCGAGCGCCATGAGCACGCCACGCTCTACGCCGGTCCACGACAAGAGCGCGTCGAGCACCTGATCGAAGAGCGGCCGAAGGCGCTCCCGCCCGCTGAGCGAGCGCACGAGGCCATCGAGCAACATGATCTGCGCCGGCTCGAACTCGGCGGCCGCCGAGGCGGCCGCGTTCGAGCCGGCGACACCGCGCACCCACGCGGCTTGCTCGAAGCGCGCCGCGTAGTCGGCCGGCACGTTCGGCCGCGCTTCAGCCACGGCGGCGCGCCGCGCCGCTTCGAAGCGGCGCGCCGCGTCGCCGTCCCCGAGCTGCGCCGCCAGCGAAGGCGCGAACGAGAGGGCGAACGCGCGCGACGGCAACGGCGCCGGCGTGCCCAGCAGCGCCAAGAGCGCCGTGGCAACGCGACGCTGGTCGTCGCCGTCGGTCGACGCCAGCGTCCCCGAGGCGCGCCCGCCCCACCACTCCCACCGCGCCGCAAGCGATGCATCGGAGCTCGCCTCGTCGAGGGCGGCGCGCTCCTCCGAAGACAGCTCCTCGGGCGCGTACGCCACCACCCGCGCGGCGACGCGAAGACGCACCTCACCGTCGCCGGCGACCGCTCGCCATGCGCCCAGCGCGGCGGCACGGCCCGCCGCGTCGCCGGCGGGCCGCGCCTCGGCGTGGACGAGCCTGGCGTACGCGAGCGCTTCCGAGTCGCCGCGGGCATCCGCGCGCTCGATCACCTCGTCGGCGGCGGCGCACGCCTCGTGCGCCGCGCCAACGAGCCCAAGGACGCTTGCGCGCGCGAGCCACGCGCGCGCTGCGTGCGACGGACGACGCAGCTCTTCGAAGAGCAACGCGGAGCGCGTGGCGGCGGCGAGCGCCACCGCGAACTGGCCGGCGTCGGAGGCCGCCGCGGCGAGTCCGGTCAAGTAGGTCGCCTCTTCGACGACGCCGCCAGCTTGCGCGTCCTCTGCGGCTACACGGAACGACTCGAGAGCCGCCGCCGCGTTGCCGGATGCATGATGCAACATTCCCCGGACGCCGAAGAGGCGCGCCCGCGCCTCGCGCGGCGCGCCGAGCGACAGCGCGTCGTTGACCCGCGCGATGCCCGCGGCGAACTCGCCGCGGGCGTAGGCGACGAGGCCACGGATCTCGGCGGCGGCGACGCCGCCGAGATCCTGGGCGAGGCGCTCGGCTTCGTCGTACGCGCCACGGTCCCAGGCGAGGCGCGCCCTGACGGCGCGCGCCCGTGAGTCGCCCGCCGCGAGGGCGGCGAATCGCTCGGCGGCAGCAGCGTCGCCCATGCGGCGCGCGATTTCCGCGCGGAGCGCCGACGCCTCGGGGGCGTCGTCGTCGCCGACCGCGATGAAGGCGCGCCCCACCTCGGAGCACCGCAAGAGCGCCTCGACGAGCACCGAGCGAAAGCTCGGTGCGACGCGAGGCGCGAGCCCTTCGGCGCGAGCCAAGAGCTCGCGCGAAGGGCGCGCCTGCGTGAGCAGGACCGCGAGCGCGACGGCGTCGTCGGGCGCGGGCGCGACGACTGGCGTGCCGACTGGCGTGTCCGCCGTCGCGCGCGTCGCGTCGCGGCGGAGGTTGGCGAGCGCGAAGGGCACGTCGTCTTGCGCGAGACCGACAAGGCGTTCCGCGAGCGTAGCCTCGTCGAGACCTTCGAGGGCGCCGCCATCGGGCGGCGTGCCCACGAGCGCCGTGAGCCAGCGGGCGCGCGCGACGGCGTCGAGGGGACCGAGCGGCGCGGCCTTCGCGTCGCCGCCGGCCGGCGGCGACGCGAAGCCGCACGCCTCTTCAAGCCACGTGCGCGGCAAGCCGCGCACGTCGGCGCTGAGACTTGCGGCGCGGGAGAGGTCGCGCTCGCGGACGCGGAGGTAGGCGCGGCGCACGGCGGTGACGCGCGCCGCGCGGCGGTCCTCCGCGTCATCGCGGAGGCCTAGCCACGCGGCGGCGCGGTCTGCGACGAACGCGGCGCGCGGCCGCGCGCCGGGTTCGCGCGCCATGAGCGCCGCAGCCCAGAGGCTCGCCTCGCCGACGCCGCCGCTGAGGTCGCGCAAGACGACGCCGAAGGCGAAGAGATCCGTCTCGGGTCCCACCCAGCGCGCGTCGAGGAGGACCTCGGGTGCGAGGTACGCCGGCGTGGCGCCGACGAGGGCGTCGCTCGTGCCGGTGGCTAGGCTCAGGTCGATGAGCGTCGCGCCGCGATCGTCGGCGGCGTCGCGCGTGGGGACATGGTCGCCGTGCAGCACGATGTTCGCGGGCTTCACGTCACCGTGACGGATGCCTAGCTCGTGCAGCTCGGCGAGCGCGCGTCCGACGCCGTGGGCCACGATCGCGGCGAGCCGCTCACGATCGCTCACCGGGAGCGGTGGCGGGTGCGCCCCGAGGGCTGCACCATCGACCCACTCGAGGACGACCGTGAGCGGCGAGGTCGGCTCGTCGACAACAGCAACGAGCCTCGGACCGAAACGCAGCGCAAGGCGCCGAAGCAGCGCCGCCTCTCGACGACCCACGGCGCGATCCTGGTAGCGCTTGAGGGCCACGTCGCGACCATCGGCGAGTCGCGCGCGTGAGACCTCGCCGGCGGCCCCGACGGCCACCGGCTTCTCTGCCAACCAAGTTGGTAGTTGCTGATTGGCCATCTAGAAATTCTAGTATCGCGGACTTTTTGGAGTCCGCCAATCTAGATGGCGCCGGCCGACTCAATCCGTCAGAACTTGATCCCGTTTTCGGCGCGATGTTTCCACCACCGCCAGCCGATGAGCGCCGTGGGAACCGCGGCCACCACGGCGGCGGGCCAGCCGATGATGACGCCAGCGGTCACCGTCGCCGCCGTCGCCACCCCAGCCGCCACCCCTTTGCGAGCTGATTCGGCGAGTACCTGACTGCGCGTCTTGTCCATCCCGAGAGGGTGCATCGGCGGTCGGGCCTTGGGAAGCCCCGGCGGCGCCTGGGGCCGCGCTCCTTCGGCGATTTCGGAGGCGACGCAGGCCCCGTCGACGATTTGGCAACGCCGCCTTGCTTCCTTAGGGGGTTGCCTTCGACGACAACCTGCGCAAAACCTCCGGCCGATGCGCCTCTCCCCCGTCCTCGGCACGATCGCAGCGGGCCTCTTCCTCCAAACCGGGGCCCGCGCCCTCGAGTTCGCCCCCGACGGGACCCTCGTCTTTCACCGCGAGGCCGTCGTCACCGAGGGCTTCGAGTCCTTCACCCCTCAAGGCGGCCTCAGCTTGCGAGAGGGCCCCGAGGCCCTTGAGGGAACCCGGTACGCCCTCGTGCGCGCCGACTCCTTCGAGCAGCTCGTCAAACTTCCGCTGAACCTCCCCAACCGCGACGCGGCGTACCAGGCGCGCATGTTCGTCCGGAAGAACCGCGTCCTCGCCGACGTTGACGTGGAGGGCGGCAGCTTGTCCGAGGTGAGCGCGCGCTTCTACCCCACGGGCCGTGTCACCAGCGACGGCTGGTACGAGGTCGAGACGGCTCCCTTCACGGTGCAAGCCACCAAGGGCGCCAAGGCGACGCTCAGCATCTTCGCCAGCGGCGCTGAGGTTGATGGCTTCGAGGTGTCGATGACCGGCGAGGCCCGCGAGCTGCGCGCCTGCGCGACGCACGGCGACGGCGTCTGCGGCGCCCACGAATTTTGCGCCGCCCGCGCCTGCCACGACGGTGCGCTCGGCTTGCCGCCCCTCCCGAAGGCTGAGCATCGCGACTCCGTCGTCGACTACTTGAAGCGTCGCCTCGAGCTCTTCTTCGGCGGCCGTTACACGCGCAACCTCTCGCTGCCCGGCGCCCTCGTGACGATGGACCGCATGAAGGCCGCGACGAGCGCTTGGGAGTTCTGGAACGGTTTCGCGACGGCCGTGAGGCAACTCCGTGACTGGCACACCAAGATGGAAGGGGCCGTCACCGTCAGCGGTCGCGGCGCGTTGCCCGTGTGTTTCGTCGAAGGCAACGCGGACCTCTCGCACCACCTCGCGCCGGCCGCGTCGAGCTTGCCTGACGTCCTCGTCTCGCACGTCGGCCCGGAGCAGAATTTCGGCCTCAAGGCTGGCGATCGTTTGGTCGCCGTCAACGGCATGCACCCCATCGCGTTCATGGAGTCGCTGGAGACGGTGAACTGGGACACCTGGCGGGCCAACGACCCGCAGGTTCACGCGGAGAAGCTCGAGAACATCCGGAAGGCGATTCGCCGCTGGGGCAAGGACCTCACCGTCATTCGCTGCGACGCCGCCAAGACCTCGTGCAGTGCGCCCGAGACCTTCCCCGTGACCGCCCTCTCAGACACCGAGCCGACGGTGTACCCGAACTGCGATCATCGGCCGCAATACCACCTCGCCAACGGCAACCCCGACGCGGTCGAACACTACGTCCAGGGCGTTCACTACGGTCCCCTCGCCAACACGACCGAGGCCGAGGGCCTCTACGGCATGATCTGGGACGACGTCATGCTCGACGGCACGTCGGCGAACCCCTACGAGGCGGCGATGTCGACGTTTCGAGCGAAGGCGAGCGGCGTCATCCTCGATCACCGCACCGGCAACGGCGGCACCGAGCCGGCGGCCGAATACCTGACGGAGCTCTTCCGCAGCCCCGCGACGCTCGGGGCGAGCACGGGGTTCAACTTCACCATCGGCCTCATAGGCCCGTCGACCACGGTCAAAGACGCGCTCGCGATCTTCACGGCTCGCAAGGGCACCGAGGACGCCTTCGTCGTTGGCAGCGACACGGCTCGCCAAAACCTCCGAACGGCGCTTCTTCTCGCGCGCGACGGCAGCGCCAGCGACTGGTTTCCGCTCGGCATGCGCGGCGCTCCCAACGTGCGCCTCTTCGGGCGCCGCACCGCCGGCGCGTTCTCCTCCTACATCTCCTTCGACTACTACGGCATGATGAATTTCCGGCTCGCGTCCGGCGACTTCATCGAGCCCGACGGCAGCACGCAGCTGGGGCACGGCGTGAGGCCCGATGAGGACCTCCTCCCGCGCCAGTCGGATCTGCTTGTAGGCCGCGACACTGTCTACGAACGCGCCCTCGCTTGGGTCCGGACGGGAAACTGAGGAGGCCACGATGCGCGCTCGATTTTCGCTTCTGCTCGCCGCCTCATCGGCGCTCTTTCTACTGGCGGCTTGCACCGACGGGACGCCAGCGGCGCCGAGCGCCGCGCCGGCCGAGGCTCCCGCCGCGCCCACGGAGACCGTCGCCGCTCGGCGTACCGTCGAGGTGCGGAACCCGTTCGGCAACACGGCCGTGGCCGACAACCTCATGGCCGACGGTGATTTCGAGCTGACCGGCCGCTACGATCAGCAGCCGTGGCTCGCCTTCGGGCAAGGCGGTCAAAGCGTCTTGAACTTCGAGACCGGCGGACGCTGCCGCTCGGGTGTTCGCTGCCTCGTGCTCGGCCCCGATGAAGCGGTGCTCGGTTGGATGGCCACGCCGGCCGCCGGCAAAATCACCATCGCCTTGTGGGCGCGCCCCGTGGGCGGATCTTGCAAAGATCTCATCGTGCGCATCGTGGACATGGACAAGGATTCGAACACCGCCGTCGGCTTCCCGGCGCCCGCGGAGGACGAGCGCGGGGAGTGCTTCTTCGAAGGAAGCGCCGCGAGCCTCCCCGGTGGTTCGCCCGCCGTGTGGCTCGAGGTCGCTGGCAACGCGAAGGCCAAGTCCATCGTCGTCGACGACGTCGTCGCGCTCCCCGTCGCGGGCAACGGCGCCTCGCTTCGGTCGCTCGCGCTCTCGTTTGCGACGCGCGCGCCGGCCCGCCTTCCCTTCGTCGCCGACTGGGTCAAGCGCAACCGGCGCTTCGGTCTGCCGCCGAAGACGGGCCCGGAGATTCCCGCCCCGAGCGCGAAGCAGCGGCGCCTCGAGCGCTAGCGAGCGCGCCCCATCGCCGTACTTGAGTGGGTCTAAGCGGGCGCGCTACTTGGTGCAGGTCGCGGCGCTGCATGTCGAGAACTCGGTCGCGCACGATCTGGTGACACAACCGATGCACGTCGCGGAGTTCGTGTCGGCGCAGTCGTCCGCGCAGTTCTTGCCAAGGCAGGAGAGCTGACGAAGCGCCGGAACGCCCGCCGTCGGACAAGCGGCCGCAAAACACTTCTGCCAGCAGGGGTGCACCTCGGCCCCGTTTGCGAGGCCAATCTTTGGCGCCGTCCCGGGAGGGCACGCGCGCAAGCAAGTGAGCGTGTCGAGGCAAGACTTGTCGCCGCCACCGAGCATGTCGGCGGCCCCAAGGCACAGGCTATCCGCGTCGGGCATCGCCGGGTGATAGAGCCCCGTGAAGATGCACATCTCGTCGCGGTCTGCGCTCTGCCCCTGGAGAGCCTCGTTCTCACTGCCGTTCTGGTAGTCGCATCGGAAGCGCAAGCGCGAACCGGCGGGAACGTCGAGAGGCGTCGCGATGGATGGTGGATGTTGCCAGTCCGTCGCCGAGTAAAACGACGTGGGCGCCAGCTCGCCGCCGGGCGCGTCGAGGAACGCCTCAAAGCCGACGCCTCGCTTGTGCATGTGTGAGAGGCCCGAAAGGAGCTTGACGTTGCGCGGCACGTTGCACCGCATGAGCGTGCTCGACGAGCCCCGAGCCGGCACGAAGATGAACGGTTGATAGAAAAAGAGAACCCCCGCGTCCTCCGTCACCGAGCCTTGCGCGCCAAACGACAGCTTCACGTCGACGCGCGCATCGAGCGGCGCCGCTCCTGCGTTGAGGTAGTGAGCCTGCAAGAGCAGCACCTCGCCGGGTGCGAGGGGAAGGCCGACACCTGCCGGAAGGTGCATGTCGGCCTTGTCGTTTTGCGACGCGTACACGACGCCGCGCACGTGCGACATGATGTCGCGCCCATCGGCGTAGCAATCCACCGCTTCGGTGCCGTCCGCTGCGGGAACCTCGTTGAGATCCGTTCGGAAGAGCAGGAGGTGGTGACTCCCGGGCGTGTACGAGTGCTCCATGCGGACCACGTGCGTCCCGAGCCCTGGCTCAACCTTGACGAAGCGACACTTGTGGATTTCGCCGCCGCCGGGGACGGTGACGCGGATGGCCATCGCTTGCGCTTTGAGCGGCGGCTCGCTGGAGTCCGCCTGCCCGTTGCAGGACACGAGCGGGCTGAGCAACGTCGAGAGGAAGAGAAGGACCGGTACTGCGATGGACTTCAGGGTGTGGCCTCAGCGTCCCACTATAGCGCGACGCGACCGTCCCCCGCGCCCGAACACGGATCCGCGCCGGTGCGGCGTCGGGCCGCGCGCCCCTCAGCGCACGTCGCCCTTGGTCTTGCACCCGAAGGCGACGGTGAGCTTTCCATCACCGGCCGCTCGCGCGGCGTCGCAGGTCGCGGGGCAAAGCTGAACGCGGCTCGGACCTGCCAGGTTGTCGTAGCGCCAGCCGCTGCCGCCGGCGCAGTCGGCGCTGTAGGTCAGGATCGACTCACCTGCGCCCGACGAATACGCCACGTTGACGGCGTCGACGTCGAGCAGCTTTCCCGCTGGCGGGGGCGGAAGCGCGAAGTCGCACGAGAGGATCTGGCCACGAATCTTGTCGAGCACCGCTTGGAACGTCGCGGCGGTCTTTGTCGGGTCCGAGACCGACACCATCGACGCGGTGCCCGTACCGCCAGCCGCCGCAATCCGGTTGAGGTTCGTGAGCGCTGGCCCGACGCCGATGACGTAGGTCGGGATCGACGGGGTGGCCTTGAACGCCGCTTCGGCGGCCGCGGCGACGTGGGCCACGTCGTTGTTGGGGCACCCCGTCTCGAAGGCGCCGTTGATCATGAAGCCCGGCTCGCCGTCGGTGACAAGCACGATGACGGTCTTCTCGTCGGGCTTCTGCGCCGCCACGGTCTTCGCGTATTGGATGGCGCCTTGGAGCGCAGGCAAGGTCGGCGTGCCGCCTTTCGGCTGCGTCGCGTCGATGGCGGAAACAAACTTTGCGGCGTCGTTCAGGGAGCCGAGCGGCACCGTCGGCGCGGAGTACGGCGCGGCGCAGTTCGAGGCGACGTCCCCGCCTTGGGGAAAGAACGCGAGCGACGCGCTCATCGTCTTCGAGACGGGGTCGGCGAAGAAGGCCTTCATGCCCGCGCCAACAGGGATCCACTTCTGCTTGGGGTCAAAGGGCGGCGTGTTCGCCGTGTCGCCCATGCTGCCGGACCGGTCGTACATGAAGACGAGGTTCACCTTCTCGAGGTTCGCTGACTTCGCGTCGGTGACGCACGGATCGAGGGTGCTCTTCGGCCCCGCCGATTCGGTGGTGAAGTCGGCTGCAGGGCCCGATGGCGCGGAGCCCGGCGGCCCTCCGAACTCGGAGCTGTTCGTCCCGCCGCAGGCAACGGCGGCGACCACGAGGGCAGAGATGGCAGAGGCGGCGAGGGCGGGGCGGGGCATGTCGCCCACCATGCAATGGCAGCGCCGCGCCGGGCGCGATGCGACATGGTGGGCGGTGGGAGTAGGATATTCCAGCGGCCAACACCGACGTGCAACGCAGGCGGCAGGATCGGCCCACAGCGCGAGCGGCGGGGTGACCGGTCGCTCGTCGTGCCCTGGATCGCACGATCCCCACGGGAGGACTTTAGGCCTACCGCGCCCCGCAAAATGCGCAGGAATATTGCGGTAAGACTGCGTCCCGGCTCGACACCGCCACGAGTCGCTGTACCCTCTTCCGGTCTTGCTTGGGCCTTGCTTGGCTCGCTGTTCTCTCGCTTGGAGTTCTTATGAATCGGCTCTCGTTTGCCGCGGTCCTGCCGACGCGCACTGCCCTGTTGGGTGCACTCCTCACCGCCTTCGCTTGCTCGTCGTCCGAGTCAGCCACGCCAAGCGGCCCTGCGGCCTCCGATGCCGGCGCCGCAGCCACGCCCGACGGAGCGAGCGGCGCCACGGACGCGTCGGCGCCCGGTGTCACCGCGTGCGTGCGCAAGGCCGTGACGGGCGACCGCGTTCGCGCCGTCATCGTCTCGCACCCGTCGGATCAAAACGGCGAAAAGGCGACGGACTACGAAATCATTCACCTCGGCCTCGACGGCAAGCTGGCGCGCGACGGCGCGCACTTCACCATGGGCCGCAACTTCAACGCTCCCATCTTCTTCAGCCCCGACGGCGAGATCGGGATCGCGGTCCAAGATGACGACGGCTCGCTGGGCATCTTCCGGATGACGCCTTCGGGTACCGCGGACGTGGTCGCCGCGAAGTTCGGCAAGGAGAGCTTCTACGCCGACGCCGCTGTCTTTTCCGCCGATGGCTCACGACTCTTCATCGCCGACTCGAACCGCAAGACCACGGGCGGGATTCACGAGGTCGAGATCGCCTGCGACGGCACGCCCACGTACCGGGGACGAATCTTCGAGTCGCCGGGCTCGACGGCCCTTCGGCTCTTGCCGACGTCGAGCAAGCTGCTCGTGAGCGCGGCGTCCGCGCCGGGAGCCGCAGCAGACCACGACATCTTCCTTCTCGACGTGGCATCACGGCCCGTCAAGCTCGAGAGCTCGACGGCGCTCTTCGGCGATGGCAACGCCATCGCCAAGGGACTCGACGTGACGCCCGATGGGAAGGTCGGACTCGTCAGCGACGCCAACGAATTCCTCGGCACGAATCGCGTCGGTGTCGTGTCCCTCGCGACGGGCCTGACGAAGGTCGCGGTGCTCGACATCGAGGGCCCTTCGGGGGTCGTCGTCTCGCCCTATGGCAACACGGCCCTTGTTACCGCCGCTGGCGGCGGCTCCATCGATGCCTTCTACGTCCTGTCGCTCGCCCCAAGCGGCATGGCCACGAGCGGCGGCAAGTTCGCGAGCCTCATGGGCGCCAAGCCACAGCTCCCGACGAGCCCCGTCGTCGTGGGCGACGGCACCTTGAAGGGCCTGATCCTCGTCGCAGAAGTCGAAGGCGTGAGGCGGCTGCGCTTCGAACCCAACGGCGGCGTGACGGACCTCGGGGTCTTCACGCTGCAGGGCGGGCTCGAAGCGAGCGTTGGGTCCGTGGGCGTTCAGCCTTAGCGAAGCGCGCGGCGACGCCCTGTTTCAGGTGTAGACGGTTCAGGTGTAGACGGCTCATGATCGCGATGAGCTTGCCCGTGGTGCGCGAGATGCCGACGTACACGTAGACGACGGGGCCTTCTTCATCCTGATCGCCCGACGCGTTGGTGCCGAAGGTGTACCCGACGACGCCGCGCAGTTGCTCGGTCATGTACTTGACCGCGAGGCCTGCTTGGCGCGCGTCTCTCTCTTCCGGATCCGTGAGGTTCGCGTCCGCAAGGACGTCGGCGAGCGTGAGCTTCTCGGCGCGACACGTGCGCTTCGTGATGTCGCGCTGCGACGAAGCGTTCTCTTTCACCATGGCAGCGAGCTTCGTCCGAACCGTCTTGCTCGTGAGCTTCTTGGCCCCGCCGCCCTCGGCCTCAAGCACGAGGTATGGGTAGTCGCTCTCACTCATGAACGTGACGTCGCGAAGGATCGACGTGAGCTTCGCCTTGATGTCCGCGTCGCTCGCTTGCGTGTGCGCCGTAAGCGCGGCCGTCTCCGACGCCGGACCGTCCTCCGTCGCGTCGGCCCCGGCGCAGCCTTGCAAACACGCCAAAGCCCCGACCACCAACACCGCAAAACGATTCATCGCGTGACCTCCACCCCCCGCCCAAGCGAGGTGCGTGCCAGTCCCACACGCGGCAATTGGCGCGCGGATTTGTGGCGCGTCACGCGTTCGCCACACTCGCGCGGGTAACAGCCGGATCGCCTTTCCCCCACGGTGCTTTGCGGAAAACGGCGCCTCCTTCCGACGTATAACCGCGCCGTGGACAACCGCTCTTGGCCCGAACGCATCGACTTTGATCGACGCCACATCTGGCACCCGTTCACTCAGATGAAGGAGCACGAGACGGCGCCACCGCTCGCCGTGGTGGGCGGCAGCGGCGTGGATCTCGTGCTAGCCGACGGCCGAACCATCTTCGACGGCACCGCGAGCTGGTGGACTTCGCTCCACGGTCATTGCCCGCCGCGCCTGGTTGCCGCACTCGCGCGACAAGCCGCCGCGCTTGACCACGCCATGTTCGCGGGCTTCACCCACGCGCCAGCCATCGACCTCACGGCGCGCTTGACCGAGCGATTGCCAAAGGCGCTCTCCCGGCTCTTCTTCTCCGACAACGGCTCGACGTCGGTCGAAGTCGCCCTCAAAATGACGTTTCAGGCGGCCTTCCAGCGCGGCGAGCGGCAGCGCACGAAGATCGGCGCCCTTCGCGGCGCCTACCACGGCGACACGCTGGGCGCCGTCGGCGTCGGCGAGCTCGAGAACTTCATGACGTCGGTCTTCGCGCCGCTCCTTTTGCGCTGCGAGCGCGCGGAGGTCCCGAGCGACCCGCGTCGCCTCGTCACTGGCGACCGCGATGGGCACGACGCCGAAGCGCACGCGCGCATCGAGTCGGCGGCGCGCGCCCTCGAGCTCTACTTCGACACCTGCGGTGCCCAGCTCGCGGCGTTCGTGTGCGAGCCCTTGGTTCAAGGCGCCGGCGGGATGTTCATGTGGCCGCCGGAGCTCTTGCGCACGCTACGCGCGCAATGCACCGCGCACGGCGTCTCGCTGATCTTCGACGAGGTGATGACGGGCTTCGGTCGCACGGGAACGTTCCTCGCCTCGGAACAAGCGGGTGTCGTCCCCGACGTGCTCTGCCTGTCGAAGATGTTGACCGGCGGCCTCTTGCCGCTCGCCGTCACGTGCGCGACCGACGCACTCTTCGACGACTTTTGGGGAGAGCCGGGCGACGGCCGTGCGTTCCTCCACGGCCACAGCTACACGGCCAACCCCATCGCCTGCGCCGTGGCCGCCGAGAGCCTCGCGCTCTTTGAAGAGACGCGAGTCTTGGAGCACGCGGCGGCGCTGGCGACGACGCTGCGCGCTGCGTGGCGAACGCTCGCCGCGCATCCGGCGCTCAGAGACGCTCGGACCCTGGGCGCCATCGCGGCCGCACGCCTCGTCGATCCAAGAACGGGGCATCCGTATTCAGCTTCGCAACGCGAGGGGCTCGCGCTCCACTTACGCGCTCTCGACGAGGGGCTCCTCGTGCGCCCCATCGGCGACTGCGTCTACCTCGTTCCGCCGCTGACGGCGCCGCTCGATCGCGTTGATGCCGCGGTCGCGGCGCTCGGGCGCGCGCTCCCGTCCTGAGAGCCGTGGGCCTGAGAGCCGTGGGCCCGAGAGGCGTGGGCCCGAGAGGCGTGGGCCCTGAGCGCCTCGAGCCCAAGGGCCTCGGCGTTCGCCGCGCTATCGCGCGGGCCTTTGAGGGTCGTAGCATGGCGCCATGTTTCGTTCCCCTTCCCTCGCCCTCGCCACGCTCGCGCTGGCGCTCACGGCCTGCTCCCGTGACGCGACGACGTCCGCCGACGGCGGCGCGACCGCCGCAAAGCCCGCACGCCTGAAGATCGCGGTCGTCCCCAAGGGAACCACGCACGAGTTCTGGAAGAGCGTCCACGCCGGCGTCGTCAAGGCTTCGCGCGAACTCGACGTCGACGTGGTCTGGAAGGGCCCGCTCAAGGAGGACGACCTGCGCGCGCAAATCGACGTGGTACAGACCTTCGTGGCGCAAGGCGTCAGCGGCATCGTGCTCGCGCCGCTCAACGACAGCGCGCTCAAGGCGCCGGTGCGCGCCGCCAAAGACGCCAAGATTCCGGTCGTGATCTTCGACTCAGACCTTCAAGGCGACGAGCACGTGAGCTTTGTCGCCACCGACAACGTCGCCGCCGGCAAGATAGCGGCCGACGCGCTCTCCAAGTCGGTGGGCAAGGGCAACGTCGTCGTGCTTCGCTACCAAGAGGGCTCGGCGAGCACGCAGAACCGCGAGAAGGGTGCCCTCGACGCACTCCGCACCATGAGCGCCTTCACGGTCGTGAGCGACAACCAATACGGAGGCGCCACGACGGAGAGCGCGTTCCAGAAATCCGAGAGTCTGCTCGTGGCGCAGAAGGCTCCCCTCGCCGGCGTGTTTACGCCCAACGAGTCCACCACCTTCGGGATGCTCCTCGCGCTCCGAAAGACCGGCTCGGCCAAAAAGGTGAAGCTCGTCGGCTTCGACGCTTCGGAGAAGCTGGTCGGAGCCTTGCGCGACGGCGACATCGACGGCCTGGTCGTGCAGAACCCCTTCCGCATGGGCTACCTCGCGACCAAGGCCATGGTCGATCACCTCCGCGGAAAGGCCGTGGAGCGCCGCATCGACACCGGCGCGCGGCTTGTCACCAAGGCCAACCTCGACGACCCCGAGATCAAGGAGCTCGTGCAGCCAGACCTCAAGAAGTGGCTGAACGACTAGAGCGCGCATGCGACTTCGCCTCGAAGGCATCGGCAAGAGGTTCGGCGAGACAGCCGTGCTGAGCGACGTCTCACTCTCGCTCGGCTCTGGCGAAGTCCACGCGCTCCTCGGCCACAACGGCGCGGGCAAGAGCACGCTCATGCGGATCGTGCTTGGCCTCGAGACGGCCACCGCGGGCCGCATGACGCTTGACGATGCCCCCTATGCGCCGAGCAGCGCCCGAGCGGCGCGGGCCCTGGGCGTCGTCATGGTGCCGCAAGAGCGCACCGCCTGCGGACACCTCACGGTCGCCGAAAATATCCTGCTCGGCCACGAGCCCACGCGCTTCGGCGTCATCTCGCCACGCGAGCGAGACGCGCGCGCGAGCCGTGCCCTCGCCTTCGCCGCCGGTGACGCGCATCGCATCGCGCTTGGTGCACGCGTGCGTGACCTGAGTGTTGCCGAGGTTCAGCTGGTCGAGATCGCGCGAGCGCTCGCGCAGGCAGGCATCGACCATGACGGCGTCACCAGGGCACGCCTGCTCGTCCTCGACGAGCCGACGTCGAGCCTCGCGAAAGACGACGCGCACCGACTCTTCGCGAATGTGCGCAAGATGGCCAGCGGCGGCCTCAGCGTGATCCTCGTGACGCACTTCTTGAATGACGTCCCAAGGCACGCCGACCGCTACACGGTGCTTAGAGACGGCGCCGTGGTCGCGCGCGGCGATGCGCGGGCGGTCACGCCGGACGCGCTGGTCAAGGCCCTCCTTGGCGAGTCGGCCGGCGCCACAGAACGCGCGGTATCCAATGCGACGGCCGGCAAGACGCTCCTCGCGCACGGCGGCTTCGCCGTTCGCGGCGGCGAGATCGTCGGCATCGCCGGCCTTGTCGGCTCGGGTCGATCCCGCTTGCTACGCGAGCTTCTCACGGCTCAGGGCGCGCCACGCATCGGACTCTTGAGCGAAGATCGCGGCGGCGAGGGGCTCATGCTCGACCGGTCCATCGCCGACAACATCGTGCTCTCGCCGCGCGGTGCGCGATGGCTGCCCCCGGGCAAGGCCAACGCGGCGGCGGCGCGCTGGCTCGACGAGCTGGCCATTCGTGCCAAGGGGCCCGACCAGCGCGTGCGCGACCTCTCCGGCGGCAACCAGCAGAAGGTCCAACTGGCGCGCCTGCTGCGGGAGGACTTTGATCTTCTGCTCGTTGACGAACCGACGCGCGGCATCGACCTCAGCAGCAAGCGGCAGGTGCTCGCGCTCTTCGGCGAACTCGCATCGCGTGGCAAGGCCATCGTCCTCGTGTCGAGCCAGTTCGACGAACTCCTCGCCGTGTGCCATCGCATCGCCGTCCTCCGCCGAGGCGTCCTCGGCGAGTTTCGCTCTGCCGAAGACTGGAACGAAGAGGCGCTGCTGCTGGAGGCCGCGTCATGAGAAGCGCAGCCCGCAAGCTGCCATCGTGGATCGGCCCCCTCGTGGCGCTGCTGGTCGTCTACGCGCTCTTCGCCGTGCTCGCGCCGGACACCTTCCTGCGCGGCGCCAACACGGCATCAATGGCGCAACGCACCGTCGTCGTCGCGGTCTGCTCCCTCGGTATGACCATGGTCATCGCCACCGGCGGCATCGACTTGGCGACCGGCTCGCTCGTGGCACTCACGACGGTGCTCGTGGCGAAGCTCCTCACCAAGGGCGTCTCCCCCGCCGTCGCGTGCCTCCTCGCCGTGGGCGCGGCGACGACGCTCGGCGCCTTCGTCGGGCTCGTCATCGGCCGCTTCAAGATGTTGCCCTTCGTCGTCACGCTCGGCTCGATGTCGATGCTGCGAGGCCTCGCCAAGGGCATCGCCAGCGAGCAGAAGATCGACTGCGATCCGCGCGGCATCGACCGCCTCGTTGCAGCTACGCACGTCGTCTCGCCGAGCCTCTGGGCGTCACTCGCGCTCGCCATCGTGGTCGGCGTCGTGCTCACGGGCACTCGGTTCGGCCGCCACGTCTTCGCCGTCGGCAGCAACGAGGCGACGGCGCGCCTCGTCGGGATAAACACGGCGCGCGTGAAGGTGCTCGTGTACGCAGCGTCGAGTCTGCTGGCCGGCGTGGCTGGGATCTTCGAGTTTGCGACCTTGACCGTTGGCGATCCGACCGACGCCATCGGCCTTGAGCTAAAGGTCATCGCTGCGGTGGTCATCGGTGGTGGCTCGCTGAGCGGCGGCGAAGGGAGCGTCGTGGGCGCTCTCTTGGGCGCGCTGCTCATGACCGTGATCGAAACCGGCGGGGTCCACCTCGGCATGCCGGGCTGGGTGCAAGAGATCGTCGCCGGCGCGATCATCGTCCTCGCGGTGGCCCTCGATCGCGCGCGCGCCCAACGCGCCGCCTGAGGCTGACTTTGGTGCGAGCGCCGAGCTGGCGCGCGGCGGCTGAAAAACCGGGTACCATCGCCGCGACGTTTGGCCAGAGTCGATTGCGAGCCCGCCAGGGCCTGAGAGAAATAGAGGATCCCCATGCGCCTATCGAACAAGGTCGCGCTCGTCACGGGCGCCAGCCGCGGCATCGGTCATGCGACTTGTCTCGCGCTCGCGAAGGAGGGCGCCACCATCGTCGCCACCGCGCGCACACAAAAGGACCTCGACGCGCTCGCCGACACGCTCAAGAAGTCGGGCACCAAGGCCCTGGCCATAGCCGGCGACGTGACCAAGTCCGCGGACGTCAACGCGTGCGTCGCGCGCGCCGTCGAGGCCTTCGGCGGCATCGACATCCTCGTGAACAACGCGGGCATCGGCGGCTATCGCCCGTTCCTTGATTGGACGGAAGACGACTACGACCGAATCATGGCGACCAACGCCAAGTCGACGTGGCTCTTCTGCAAGGCCGTCGTGCCGCACATGCTCGCGAAGGGCGGCGGGAACATCGTCAACGTGTCGAGCGTCGCCGGCCTGGCCGGTTACCCGTCCGAGGGCATCTATTGCATGTCCAAGTTCGCCCAGGTGGCCCTCTCGCAGTCGCTCGATCGAGAGTTCTATCAAAAGAACATCAAGGTCTCGCTGGTGTGTCCCGGCGGCGTCGAGACGCACTTCGCCATCGGCGACGGCCGGAGCCACGGCTCGCCCGCGATGGAGGGCTTCTCGACGGCGGAAGACGTCGCCGAGGCGGTGCTCTTGGCGGTTGTGCCGCGTGAACGCACGCGGGTCGTGAACGTCATCTTGCGCCCCATGGGCGAGATGACCTGACACGGGCGGGACATTCGGGCCTGCTTCTTCGACAAACGGGCGACGGGCGCGTAAAACGAAGCGATGTGCCTCATCTGCGTCGACTTTCAGAAGGGCCGGCTGACGACTCGTGAGGCGCGCCGCGCGCTTGGGGAGATGGCTGTGTCCCTCGGCCGAGCGCACGTCGGCGAGATCGAGGCGACGCTCGCCGAAGCGGAGGCGGCGGCGAAGGCCGCGTCTTCCGGCAGCGGCGGTAACGGTCCTCCGTCGCCCTGACGAAGCGGCGCGGCGCCCGTCAATCGTTGGGCCTCGCGCCGCGGAGCGATGGTAGCGTCGCCACGTGCGCTCGTTCGTGCGTCTCGCGCTGCTCGCGGCGTTGGCCTTCGTTCACGGCTGCGAGGGGCCCGTCGAGTCGTTCGACTTTGAGCACGCGGCGTCGCCGATCTTCCGCCGTAGCGGTTCTCTCGCTGCGACGCCAAGCAAGCCATCGTCGCTGCGCGTCATGACCTGGAACGTGAAGTTCGGTGCGGCACGCATCGACTTCTGGTTCGACTACTGGGGCGACCGCGTTCAGATGTCGCAAGTCGAGGTGAGCGCCAACGTCGGCAGCATCGTCGCCCTCGTCCGCGAGGTAAAACCCGACGTGCTCTTCACCAACGAGATCGACGTCAATTCGCGCCGCAGCGCTTACGTCGACATGGTCCAGGCAATCCTCGATGGGACCGAGCACCTGAACTACGCGGCCTACTTTCAGACCTGGGCCAGCCGCTACGTTCCGTCCGAGGGCCTCGGCCGCGTTGACATGGGCAACGCCGTCTTCTCGCGCTACCGGGTCGTCTCGGCCGATCAGACGAGGCTCTCGCAGCGGACCGAACTAAGCGGGCCACGCGCGACTTCTACGGCCAGCGCATGCTCGGTCGTGCGGTGCTCGACCTCGGCGGCCGCGAGGTTGCCGCCTTTGTGGTGCACACCGAGGCGTACGACCGGGATGGGACCAAGACGCGCCAGCTCTTGCAAGTGGAGGAGGCGGTGCGGCGCGAGCCTCGCCCCTTTGTGCTGGGCGGCGACTTCAACGAGCTCCCTCCCGGCGCCGTTCGACTCGCCCACTTTCCCGACGAACACCCCAAGTCACTCGGCACGGAGTTCGAGCAGCCGCCCTACACGCCAGAGGCCATGCGGCCCTTCTTCGACCGCTTCGTGCCAGCCATTTCGCTGGCCGACTTCGGCGCGACGGAGGCTTCGCAGGCGCGTTACTACTCGCACTCGATCCTCGGGCCAGAGCGCGCGAACTTTCGTGGCGAGCGGGGCTTCTGGAACCGCACGCTCGACTACCTCTTTGCGTCACCGGGGAGCGCTTGGACGCCTGGTCGGAGCGACGTCTTGCAGGCGCCGGGGCGCCTCGGCATCACCGCCGATCCGAACCGGCTCAGCGATCACGCGCCGGTTGTTGGCGATTGGATCTTGCCGCCATGAGGCGCGCGGTCATTCTCAGCGTCGCCGCGCTCGTCTTCGCGCCCCGCCCCGCAGCGGCAGAGCCGCCCGTGGCTCGCGAAGGGGCGTCGCTCATGCCACCCGGTGCGTGGTCGATTGGCCTCTTGTCGCCGGCGCGTCTCGGGCTCTCCGAAGCCCTCGAGCTCGATACACAGGCGCTCTCGTGGCTGCTCTTGTCCCCGAACGCCGAGGTTCGCCTCAAGCTTGGCGGAGCGGGCTCCTGGCTCTTCGCGTCCACCTACGGTCTGTCGCTCCCGACGGGTGCCATGCGACTCACGCAAGGCGTTCTCTTTCCGACGTGGGAGACGTCGAGACAGCGCCCCGGCTGGGTGCTCGTTCCGAGCCTCGGCGTCTTGGCGAGCTCGGGGCCTCGCGACGCCGCCACGCTCCTCACGTTCCACTTCGAAACAGCGCTCGGTGTGCCGCTGAACGACCGCGTGGCGACGCCGCTCGAGACCTACGCGCCCGTCGAGCTCCTGTTCGCGCCCGCGCTCACCGGCCTGCGCACGCGCGCAGGCGCGAATGGCAGCCACGCGCTCGGCACCGTTGTCCGCGCACGCGTCCTCGCCGAAGCCCTCACGATGGGTCGCCGAACCGACGTCGCTCGCTCACCGCTCGTCTTCCACGGCGCCCTCGCGCTGGAGTTCGCTATCGGTCGCCGCATCGCCGTTGAACTGTCGGGGCACGTCTACGAGTCCGACCAGCACCGCACCCAGCTCGTAGACGCGGGTGATGGCACCGTAAGGCGAGAGCGCGTCCGCTCCGTCGACGTCTTTCCGTCGCTCGACGTCATCGTGCGCGGACCGTAGGGTGGCCCGCCAGGGCCAAGCCCGTTAGCGAACAGCGTTCAAGAGCAAGAGGGCGCCGCGAACGACGACCTTTTCGCCGTCTTTCACGCCGGAGAGCAGCTCGGTCCGCTCCTTGGTCTGGCGACCGACCTGAACGACGCGGCGACGGAACGCCCCCGGCTCCTCTTCGACGAACACGACGGAGATTGAGCCGTCGCTGATCACGGCCTCCGTGGGAACCGTCACGAGCTTGGTGCCTTCCTTTGGCAGAAACGTCGCTTCGACGAAGGTATGAGGCCGGAGCTTGCCATCGTCGTTCTTGGCGAGGATGCGCACCGGCACCGTTTGCCGCTCCGGGTCGAGGACGGCCGAGATGGTCTCGAGCGTTCCTGTGATGGCATCGAGCTGGCCGCCGGTCATGCGAATGGCCACGGGCATTCCGACAACAAGCCCGCCCATGTCGCGCTGCGGAAGGTCGGCCATGACCAAGACCTCGGCGAGGTCGGCTACCGTGGCGACGGGCTTGTCCTTGTCGGGTCCGACCTCTTTGCCCGGCGCGGCGTCGAGCTGCACCACGGTGCCCGGTCGATTGGCCAAAACCCAGTAACCCGTCTCGCCTTCTTCGCGGATGCCGAGCGCGTTGATCTTCGCACCAGCGGCGCGCGCCGCGAGCTTTGACTCGTTGAGCTCGCTCTGTGCGAGTAGGAGGTCGTTCTGCGACGCGGCGCGCGACTCGATAAGCTTCTCGACGCGGGTGAGGAGAGCCTGCTTCGTGGAGATGGACAGCTCCGCGGCTTGCTTGGAGCGCTTGAGCTCGGCGAGATCTCCGGTACGAACGAGCACGAGCCTGTCGCCGGCCTTCACGTGCGAACCGATGCGCACCGCCGATTCGACGACTCGACCTTCGAGCGGCGCGAAGCTCGGCGAGGTGTAGCTCTCGAGCGTCGCCACGCGCGCCGTGACCGGCGGCCGGGCGAGCGGCGCGCTCAGCTCCGCGGGCTTCGCGTCGAAACGCATCGGCTGGTAGCCGCCGCTCGTGAGCTTCACGCCGACGCCCGGCTCGACGACGAACGGCGCGGGGGGACGGGGCGCGACACCGACGCGGTGACTGGAACGCATGACGGCGATGGTCACCGCCGTCGCCGTGACGGCGCCGAAGAGGGCGCCGATCAAGAGGTACGTCCGCGCCGTGCCGTCGGTGATGAGGCGCCGCACGCGCGGCACGCTGCTCGGCACGCGCACCGGCGCGATGCTTGGGAACGGGTTCGACTCCAAGACGGGAGCCTCCTCTCCCGCGGCGCCGTGGGGCTTGGGCTGATGCACGCTCACCTGCCTCCTCCGAGTTCCGTGAGGCCCAATTCTCCCATGAGTTCGACGGAAGCGCGAAATGCGTCGCCAAAGGCGTCGATTTCCTCGAGAAGGAGCTCCGCGAGCGTGCGCCGGGCCTGAATCAAGTCGGTCACCGGAATGAGGCGGCTACCGACGGCGCGCTCGAGATCGTTCACGACGGCCCGCGCGCGCGGGAGCATCTCGGTTTCGAGGACGCGTTGCCTTCGAGCGATGGCTTGGAGGACGAGCCGCAACGCGTCGATGCGTGCACGCGCTGCATCCGTCAGGAGCTCACGCTGGAGGCGCGCGCGATCCTCCTTGGCCTCCGCCGCGGCGACCTGCGCTTGGCCTCGATCGAGGAGCGGCAGCGGCAGGGCGACCGAGACGTTCAGGGAGTTCTCTTGGTTGCCGGCGGCGACGAAGCGGTCGTTGGTGTAGCCGAGGCGCACCGTGGGGTCGGGCAGCGCTTGCGCCCGCGCCAACTCACGCTCCGACGCTGCCGCGGCGCGGTCCGCCTCGAGCGCCTGCACGTCGGGGCGCCTCTCGACATCGACGTTGGCGTCGCGCACGCCGTCGGCGAAACCCAAGAGAAACGTCTTTCCTTCCGCCGTCGAGGGGAAGGCCACGCAAGGCATGCCGACGAACCCGCTGCAGAGCGAGAGCGCCGCCGCGAGATCGCCCTCGGACGCGAGCACCTGCTGGGCCACGCGACTCAGCTCAATCTCGAGCCGGTCTACCTCGAGCGGCGTGCCGGAGCCGGCGCTCATGCGGGCGCGAGCGACGTCGAGCGAGCCCTTCCCTTCGTCGAGCAACGTTCGGAGCCTCTCGATGCGGAGCGAGGCGGCGGCGACCGCGCCGATGACCCCGGCCAGTTGAAACGCCTCGCGACGCGTCGCCGCGGCGAGGTTCTGGCGGGCGCTTCGCTCCAGCGCTGGCGCGCGCTCGATGCGCGGCCCGCGCTTGCCGAGAAGGAACCGATAGCTGACTCCCACGGAGTAGTTGGGCACGTTCGCCAGCGGCTTCTGCAACCCCGCGGGGTTCGTCTCGCCGATGGGTATCGTCGCCCAGCTCCCATCGAGCTGCGGGTTGTCGTAGAGCCGACTCTGGCGCGTGTCGGTCCCGGCGAGGTCGAGGCGAAGGCGTTCGTCTTGAAGGCCGGGCGAGCGCTCGAGCAGGAGCTTCGACAACGTGTTCACGTCGAGGCGCGCTGTCGGAATGAAGGTGCGCGCGGAACGGCGCGCTGCCCCTGCGGCGTTTGGCTCTTCCGCGCGTCCCCAAGACGCGACGAGAAGGAGCGCCGCGGCGGGCGTGAGACGCGTCAAGACCCTCATAACGGATGAGCTTCGCCGAAGTCGCCTGCGACGGCAACGTCATGGTCGTCGAGGCCTCCGACGCGACGCCCCACTGGCCTCCTATGCACCGCGCTCGCACCTTTCGCGGCAGCGGGAGTCGGCCCATACTCGCAGCCGTGACGGCGCCCCAGTCCATCGACGAGCTCATGGCCCGAGCCCGGGCGCTCGCGGGCCTGTCGCTTGGGAGCCTCTCGGAACGCGCCGGCCTCGCGCTCGGCCACGGTGTGCACGCGAAAGGCAAGCCGGGCGCCCTCTTGGAGGTGCTTCTCGGCGCGACGGGAGGCTCGCTCGCGCGGCACGACTTCCCGGACCTTCGCGTGGAGCTGAAGACGATTCCCTTGGACGGCAAGGGTGCGCCGCTGGAGTCGACGTACGTCTGCCGCGTCCCCGCCGCCGACGCTGATCGCGCCGAATGGACGACGTCATGGGCGAAGCAGAAGCTTAGCCTCGTCTTGTTCGTTCCCATTCGCGCCCGCGAGCGCCGAACGCCTTTCGCCGAGCGGATCGTCGGTTCGGCCTTCTTGTGGTCGCCCTCGGAAGAGCAAGACGCGCTCTTGCACGCCGACTTTGACGACATCATGGGCGCCATTGCGCTCGGCGGCGCGGAGACGTTGACGGCGCACGTGGGGCGAATCCTTCAGGCGCGACCGAAAGCCGCCGACGGCTCGGCGCGCATGCGCCTCGTGGGGCCCGACGGCGAAGCCATAAGGACGGTGCCGCGCGGCTTCTACCTGCGCCCCAGCTTCACAGCGAGCCTCCTTACGACCCGCTGACCGCTCTCGCCGGCAGGACGCACGCCAGCTCTTCGTAGAGGTGGATGGCGCTCTTGACCGACTTTTCCCAGTCGAGGATGTGCAAGCTCTCGTTCTCCGAGTGCGCGTTGGTATACGGATCCTCGACGCCGATGAGGAGCGCCGGCACACCGCCGAGCTCACGGGCGAAAGGCTCCACGAAGGGAATGGAGCCGCCACACCCCATCGTGACCGGCGCCGTGCCGAAGCCCTTCTCGAGCGCCTTCTTGGCCGCCGTGAAGGCCGGGCCCGTGGACTCGGTGTACCAGGGGCCGGCGCCCTCTTCCTCGTGGATGATGCACTCAAGGCCCCAGGGCACGGCGCGCTTGAGCGCGTCGACGAGGGCTCTTTGCACCGCCTTTGCGTCGAGGTCGGGCACGAGGCGGATGCCGACGCGCGCCCAGGCCGACTCGCACAGGATGTTGCGGGCGTCCTTGCGTGAGCTCGCCTGGAAGGCGTTGACGGAGAGCGACGGCTGACGCCAGCAGCTCTCCCACGGGTGACGCCCGCCGCCGAGCAGCTCGGCCGACGGCACGAGCCCCGCTTGCCTGCGGAAGTCGAGGGCGGTGCAGGGCAACGACTCGATGGATCGGCGCTCCGCATCGGTGAGCGGGCGAACGTTCTCGAGGACACCCGGGATCGCGATGGAACCGTCGGCGTTCGTCAACGTCGCTAGCATGCGGCACAGCGCCATCGTCGGATCGGGCACCGCCCCGCCCCACATGCCCGAATGCACCGACTGCTTGAGCGCGCGCACCTCGACGTCGACGGTGACGAGGCCGCGCAACGACGTGGTGATGGACGGCAGGCCCGTGTCGAAATTGCTCGTGTCCGTCAGCACAATGGCGTCGGCGGCGAGCAGCTTCACATGACTGCGAAGAAACGTCCCCAGGTGCGTGGAGCCGATCTCCTCTTCGCCCTCGACGAGGATCTTTACGTTGAGCGGCAGCGCGCCACGGCCTTGAGGAACGCGTCGACGGCCGAGGTGTGCGACGACGCCGGCTTTGTCGTCGGCGGCTCCGCGCGCAAAGAGGCGTCCATCGCGCAGCGTCGGCTCGAAGGGCGGACTGGCCCACGCCGCCTCGTCGCCGGGCGGCTGCACGTCGTGGTGCGCGTAGAGCAGGAGCGTGGGCTTGCCCGGCGCCTTCAAGAGATCGCCGTAGACGTACGGGTGCGCGCCCTCGATTTCCAACAATTGCACGTGCTCGAAGCCGCGCTCCTTGAGCAGCGACGCGACGGCCTCCGCGCTCTTGCGCACGTGGGCGGGATCGAAACCGGGAAAAGAGACGCTCGGGATGCGCACGAGCGTTTCGAGATCGTTCAGGTAGGCGGCCTTGTGGGCCTCGAAATGCGAAAGCGCGCGGTCGGTGCTCATCGGTGCGTCATACCTCCGATGCTGCGCGAGAGGTAGTCGCCGCGGCGCGCGCCCGCAGGCGGACGTATCTCAGCCAGCCCGCCCCCTCGCACCTACGCTGATGCTTTTTTGGCGCCCACATCCAGCGTAAGCTCTCCCCTTCGCAGCTCGCTGCACCTCTCCTCATGGCGGCCCGCAAAGACAAAGGCGACAGCGCTCGCCCCTCGAAGCCGCCCCAAACGGAGGAGGTCGATGCCGGCTGGTTCGACGAAGACGAACCGCCCACAACGCTCGTGCCGCCGCGGGCCCCGACGAAAGCGAAATCGACGCCTCCGCTGAAGGCAACGGGCATCACGAGCAAGCAGGCGTTGCCAAAGGTCCCGCCCCGGCCAACAGGCGCTAGCGCCGCGCCGAAGCCGGTCGCTACAAAGCCGCCATCAAAGCCGCCCTCCAGGGCACCGGCCGCGGCCAGCTCCAAAGCTAACGCCAAGCCCTCCAGCACGCCCTCGTCGACGGGCACGCCGCCGGGCCCCGGCGCCGAACGCGCAGCGGCGAGCCTCCACCAACGTCGACTCACGGTCGAGGTGCAGGTCGATTGGCTCGAGCCGCCGTCAACGCCTACGATTCCGGTCGAGTCGGACTGGCTCGAATCGGACGCCGACGAGGCGCCGACGAAAGTCATGAAGCCTAAGCCCAGCGACGACGACGACGTCCCGACGCGCGTGGCCCGCAAGTCGCCGCGCATTCCAGGGCCGCCGCCCCTGCCGAAGGACACGGCGACCAAGAAGCCCACCTTGCCGAACGGCAAGCCGCCAAGCACTCCCCCGCGAGGAAAGAAGACGCCATGAAGCTCGCCTGCACGAGCTGCGGTCGCACCATTCGTCCAACGCCTGACCAGGCCGACGCAGCGCGCGCGTCGCTGGCGACGGCCATGCTTGAGCTGCCCGTTGGGTGCCCCGAGTGTCGTCGCTTCACCTTGCATCGCGTCGAACGGGAGACCGAAGACGCGCGGCCATCGCGCGCGCCGGGCCTCTCGTTCCGGTGCCCCGTCGCCGGCTGCGCCGGCTTTCTCGCGTTCGTGGAGAAGCGCGGGCTCGAGAGCGCGCACCATCGCTGCGCGCGCTGTCAGTCCGTGTGGTTCTCCGAAGACGCGCTTCAGGGGGAGATCGCGAAGATCGCAGAGCTCTACCCCTACCGAGCCGCGGTCTACCGACGCGAAGATTCGGGCTTCTTCGCGACCAGCGTCAGCGAGACGCCCGCCGACTACGAAGCCCGAATCCGCGAAGAGCCCGATGGGCGCTCGCGAAACCACGTGCGCGGGTGACGAGCGCGCCAACGGCGAGTACCGTGCGCGCATGCGATGGGCTCCCTTCGTGGTCTTTGGCCTTGCCATCTCTTGCGGCGCCGACCCGCTGCCGACCTCGACAGCGCCGCGGCCTTCGCCGTCCGCGTCGTCGCGGGTGCTGGTGACGACGACGTCGCGGACGCCGCGCCGCGACGAGGACGAGCTCTTCGGCGCCATCTCGGCCCGCTTCCTCGAGCAAACGCTCGAGCTGCGCCCCGACGTCGCGACAAGCCTTGGCGACCACCGTCGCGACGGCCACTGGCCCGACCTCTCGGAGCAAGGCGACGCGAAGGAGCGCGCCCTCTACGACACGGTCTCTTCCGAGCTCGACGGCATCGACGAGACGAGACTCTCCGAGGAGGCGCGCGTCGACTTCAGCATCTTACGAACGCAAGTCGCGTTCGCGCGCTTCAGTCAAGCGGAGCTCCGGCCGCTGCGCGACAACCCGCTCGAGTGGACGGCGCTCATGGGCGACGGCCTCGACCCCTTCGTGAGCCGTGACTTCGCGCCGCTCGCCACGCGCCTTCAGAGCCTCGCCTCTCGCCTCAATGGCCTGCCCACCGTCGTCGAACAGGCGAAGGCGCGCCTCGGCACGCCGTCGCGCGTGCACACGGAGACGGCCATCGAGCAAAACCGTGGCCTCATCGCCCTCGTGGCGACGGGGCTCGAGGAGCACCTGAATCGCTCGCCGGCGGCGCGCGGCGCCGTCGCCCCGGCGGCCAAGCGCGCCGAGACTGCGCTCCGAGACTTTCAGCAGTTCCTCGAGGGCACGCTCCTCCCGCGCAGCACCGCCGACTTCCGCCTCGGGCCCGAGCGCTTCGAGAAGAAGCTCCGCTTCGTCCTCGACGACCCGGAGGTTTCGCCGCGTGAGCTCGCCGACAGCGCCCGCGCGCTCCTCACGGAGACGCGCGACGCGATGGTTGAGACGGCCCTGGCGGCGTGGCCCGAGCTCATGAAAGGTCCGCCGCCCAAGAGCGCGACGGCCGCGGAGAAGCGCGGTCTCGTGCGCAGCGTGCTCGCGAAGCTGGCGGAAGACCGCCCCACCAACACGAGCATCGTGACGGAAGCCACGGAGATGCTCAGCGCCGCGACGACCTTCGTACAGAGCAAAGACCTCGTGCGCATCCCGGAGGAGGCGTGCCGCGTCATCGAGATGCCCGAATACCGTCGCGGTGTCTCCATCGCCTATTGCGATTCGACGGGCCCTCTCGAGACGCGGCAGGAGTCGTTCTACGCCATCGCGCCGACGCCCAAAGACTGGAGCAAGGACCGCGTGACGTCCTTCTACCGCGAGTACAACCGCAACATGTTGCGGAACCTCACGGTGCACGAGGCGATGCCGGGGCACTTCCTCCAGGCGATGCACGCGAACCGCTTCAAGTCCGGCGTGCGCGCCATCTACAGCAGCGGACCGTTCGTCGAGGGCTGGGCCGTTTACACCGAATGGCTCATGGCGAAACACGGCTTTGGAGGCCCGAAGACGCGGCTCATGCGGCAGAAGATGGCCCTGCGCATGGCCGCGAACGCCGTCTTGGACTTCGGCATTCACGCCGGCGCCATGGATGAGAAGCAGGCGCTCGCGCTGATGACCGAGGAGGCCTTTCAAGAGGAAGGCGAGGCCGTCGGCAAGTGGAAGCGGGCGCGGCTCACGAGCACGCAACTCTCGACCTACTACTATGGCTTTCGGGAGATGATGCGGTTGCGCCTCGCCGCGGAGAAGCGACCGACCTTCGCGGAGCGAGCCTTCAACGATGGCGTACTCGCCCACGGCTCGCCACCGATGCGCCACCTGCGAACGCTCCTCAAGCTCTGAACGCGCAGAACTCGCGCCGCGACGGCGGGCCTTCAGCTTGGGCCGCCGGTGCCGTTCTTTCGGAAGAGAGACGCTCGTCGCTCGCCCCCAATGCCAAGCATGATCGGTGCCCCAGCAGATCCGGCCGCCGTGACGTTCTCCCTCGCGGACCTTGTACGCGAGGTCGTTGCGCCGCTGCGAGAGTTCGCGAACCATCGAAGCGTCGGCATCGAGACAGCCATCGACGCCGAGTTGCCGGAGCGTCTCGCGGGTCACCCCGAATGCTTACGCCACGTGCTGACGATGTTGGCGAGTCACGCGCTCCGCACGACGACGTGCGGCTCGGTGGTCCTCGTGGTGTGCGCCGACGGGACCGACGAGCATCCGCTCGTACGCTTCGAGGTCGCGGACACGGGCCCGGGAACGCAACCGGCCGTTGTTGCGGCCATCTGGTCTTTGGTTCCGCGCGACGGCCTCGCGGCCGAGCCGCACGTCATCGCTGCGAACCTCATCAAGATCCTCGGCGGAAAGCTCCGCGTATCGAGCGAGCCGTCGCGCGGAAGTCGCTTCTGGTTCACGTTGCCGCTCAAGGCCACGATCAGTCAAACGTTCCGCGTCCCCGCTGAAGAGCTTCGGTAACGCGAAGCATCCTGCTGCGGCCGTGCCTCGCGGAGGGCAGAGTCGCCTACTTGGTTGAGGCGCTTGGCGGCGGTGCCGCGCCCGGCAAGGCGCGCGCCGAGCCGCAGCTCGCGGCCCAAGTGGTGTCGAGCGGGAGCGATTGTGTGCACTGCGCCTCGCAAGCCTGCGGCGCCGACTTGCTGACTTGCACCTGCATGCATGACTCGGTGCACCGCTTCACGTAGCTAAGCTTGTAAGAAGCGCAGAAGGACTCTTCCGTTGCCCTGCAGCCGACCGCTGCGCCGGCAACGACCACGGCCGCGAACAGAACGAAGACCACCGTGTGTCGACTCGACATGCTCAGCTCCCTCGGTAGGTGGAAAATCCGAACGGCGAGAGGAGCAGCGGCACGTGGTGGTGCGCGCCCGCCTCCGTCACGCGAAACTCGATGCGAACGACCGGGTAGAAGCCCGACTGGGCCTGCGCTGTGAAATAGGCGTCGGTCTCGAAGGTGATGGCGTACGTGGCGTTTCGCACCTCGTGGCCGTCGGTGAGCGTGCGAAGGCGTCCGTCGGCGTCGGTCATGCCACGCCCCACGTTTTGCCAGCCATCCTGGACGCGAACCTCGAGAGCGACGGGAACGCCCGCCGCAGGTTTGCCGCGCGCCGTGTCGAGAACGTGTGTCGTGATGCCCATGGTGCGTCCTTCTTAGCCGATCGGTCAGCGGGATGGTCGGCGGGATAGCTCAGGCGCGTCCCGCGAGGAACTTCTCGAGCCTTAGCCGCGTGATCTTCTTCTGCTCGTCGGCTGCGACGGTGATCTCGCGGGCCGGCTCGTGGGTCATGCGCTCTTCGGCGATGGCGAGCATCTCGTCGGCCGACTTACCGGTCGCGCAGACGATGTAGATGAAGCCAAAGCGCGTCTCGTAGGCCTCGTTGACGGCGGAGAGTTTGCTCAAGACGTCGCCTTTGGCGTCGGCGACGCGGGCCTGCTCGCCGCTGGCGAAGGCCGCCGCTTGGGCGCCGGTGTCGACGTGCGCCTTCTTTTGGCCAATCTTGGGATGGGCGCGGAAGGCCTCGAGCCAGTCGTCCCGGTCGAGCTTGGCGAAGGACGCCTCGGCGGCGCCGAAGAGCGCGGCCTTGTCGCTCACGTTGGCATCGACCAGGCCGTCGACCCAGCGCTTGGAGCCGCACATGGCCAAGAGCAATGAGGCGCGCCCGCTGCGCGACAGCAGCCGCAGGTGACGCAGTGCCACGAACTCGCGCCCCCCGCTCGTGAGCGAGCCAAAGACGCGCAGGCGCGCGATGCCACCGTCGGGGAAGATGTCGAGTCGGAGGTGCGTGTAGGGCCCGCGCGAGAGGAGTTCGTCGTAGCGATGGCGCGTGTGCGCCATGAGCTTCGTCCTGCCTAGGACCGGCTGCCATGCCTTGTCATCGACAGAAGGGGTCGCGCCCTCGGGGAACGCGGCGCCGTAGAGCGCGCAGCTCTCGGGGAAGTTCCCCTTGAAGTGGCTCGTGTCGACCTCGAGGTGCTCAAGCTCTCCTTCGCCTGCGAGCTTGAGGAGGGCCCAGTCGGGCGCGTCCTTCCGACTGCGACGCGTCTCCCAGCCATCGCCCATGTGCGTCGAGGGGCCCGGCAAGATGAGGTTGTGGCGCGAGCCGAAGAACATGTCGTTGCACAAGACGACCTGCGCGCCGTGCTCGAGGGCCGCCAGGTCGACGGTCGCACCGACTTTGCCCATGAAGCGGGGCTCGGGAATAGGCTCGCCGTGAACCCGAAGGCGCGCCACGCCGCCGTCAGGGAAGATGTTGAAGCGGAGGTGCGTGATGCGCGCCTCGGTGGCGCCTGCGATTGGAAAGACGTTCTTCGTGTCGCCGCGCAGCTCGACCTTCGGGAGAAGCTCCGACCACTCGACGTCATCCGCCAAGAGCTGCGCCTCCGTCGGCTGACCCGTGAACGAGGCCCCCTCGATGGAGCACGCTTGGGGGAAGTTGCCGCGAAAGAACGCCGTGTCGACGACGACGCCGCGGATGACGCCAGGGAGGCCCAAGCGCACGATGCAGCGATCGTGACCAGGCACGCGGCGACGCCGCGACTCCCAGCCGTCCATCCACTTGCCACGATCGGTGTACTTTCCCTCGACAAAGACGGCGGCGGCCGCCTTGAGGAGGTTCTCCTTCTCGGCGAAGAAGTCGTCGTTGGCCCACAAGACGGCGCCGCCGGTCCGTTCGGCGGCGAGGTCCGGAAGCTCCATGAAGGGCAAGAGAGTGGGGGCTGCGTCGGCCATGGGCCTTCTTACGCCGCCCTTTCGGTTCCGTCTAGGACACGCGGCGAACGAGGCGACCCGCCGTAGAGAGGACGACCGACGCTCCGTCGTAAACCTTTTCGCCGCCGACGAACGTGGCGACGACGCACCCCCGCAAGGTGCGCTTGGCGTAGGGTGTCAGCTTGTGCCGGTGCTGCAGCGCGGTCGGCTCGACGAAGCGCTCGCGGTCGGGATCGAACACGACGAAGTCGGCGTCGAAGCCCGGGGCGATGCGGCCCTTGCGATCGCTGAGGCCCACGAGCGCGGCCGGTGCGCCGGAGAGGAGACGCGAGACGTCGGCGAGCGAGAGACCTCGCTTCGTGGCCTCGGTCCAGACGAGCGAGAGTCCCAACTCGAGCGACGAGATGCCTCCCCAAGCCGCCAGGAAGTCGCCCGTGTCGGCGCACTTGAGCGCGGGCGTCGACGGCGAATGGTCGGTGACGACCTGATCGATGAGGCCTTCGCGGAGGGCGGCCCACAGGCGTTCGCGGTTTTGCGCTTCGCGGATTGGGGGCGCGCATTTGTATTCGGTCGCGCCGTCGGGGATCTCCTCGGCGGAGAGCGTGAGGTAGTGGGGGCAAGTCTCCGCGTGAAGCGGCACACCCTCGTCCTTGGCCTGACGCAGCGACGCGAGGGCGTCGGCCGAAGAGAGGTGAACGACGTGCGTCTTCGCCTTGGTCTCACGGGCGAGCCGAAGGAGTAGCTCGACGGCGCGATCCTCGGCCGTCTTGGGGCGGCTCGCGAGGTAGCTCGCGTAGCGACGGGCGGCCTCCGGCGATAGGCCCTTCGCCGCCTTCGCCGCTTCGTCGAGCACAAGAGGAAGCTCGGCGTGCGCGAGGAGCGTCACGCCTCGCTCGGCGAGGGCGGGCATCGCGCGGCGCAGATCGCCTTCGCTGACGTTGGCAAACTCATCGACGCCGGACTCGCAGAGGAAACACTTGAAGGCCACGACGCCCGCGTCGATCATCGGGCCGAGCTCCGCGACATTGCCCGGCACGACGCCACCAGAGAAGCCCACGTCGACGACACACTTCCCTTCAGCGGCGGCTCGCTTCTCGTCGAGGGCGCGGAGGCTCGTCGTCGCGGGGATGCTGTTGAGCGGCATGTCGACGAGCGTCGTCACCCCACCGGCGGCGGCGGCGCGCGTTGCCGTCTGAAATCCCTCCCATTCCGTGCGCCCGGGCTCGTTCACGTGCACGTGCGTGTCGACCACGCCGGGCATCAGCACGTGGGACCCACAGTCCGTGAGCGGCGCACCCGGCGGCACCGCGTCGTAGGCCACGACGCGCACGACGCGGCGGCCCATGACTTCAACGGCAGAGGCCCTTTCGCCTTCGGGCAAGAGCACACGCGTGGAGCGAAAGAACATGCTCCAGAGCCTAGCGGGCTGGAGCCGAACCACGTCCCACAAAATCGCGCGGCCGCGACGCCGTCGCAAGACGGATCGCGGCGCGCGCTTTGGAGCAACTCAGTTCGCTGCGGGGACCGCGCACTGCGGCGCCGTCGGCGCGCCCTCGGGCGGCGCGATCCCGCCGTCGCAACGAGCCGTCGCCTTCGCACACACCTCCGCGGGGACGTCGCCAGCGTCACACTTGGCTTTCACGTCGGTGCACGCAGCAACGAAGGCTGCCTCGAAGGCCTGGCGCACGCACCGATGCGCTTCTTCGAAACACGTCACCTTGTCGCCGCCGCCTTCGATGCAGGTGCGCAGCGTGTCGTGACACGCCCTCACGGCCGCGGGCTCGGGGTGCGGGCCGGGCCCACCGGGACCACCTCGTCCCCGCCCCTCGGGCCCTTCGGGACGGCCGCCGTCGCTGTCGAGCGGCGGACGTGGACCGTGCCCGCCGCCGGGGCCTTCACCTGCGCCTGGCGGCGGGGGTGGCGGCGCGCCACCGTCGAGTGAAGGCGGTGTGCCCGGGGGCGGACCCTCCGGCCTCGGACCGCGCGGACCACGAGGACCGTCACCGTCAGGCCCACCGCCATGGGGGCCGCGAGGGCCAGCGCCCACGCCGGGCGGTGGCACCGGCAGACACGACTCCAACTGGGCGCGACACGCTTGGGGGTCGGCACCGTCCGCCGCGATGCAGCTCTCAAACGTGGTGCGGCATCCGTCCGCGGCTGCGGCCACTTGCTGAAGCGAACACTGAGCCGATTCGAGCTCCGCCGCCTGCGTGGCGACGTCGCTCGCCGAGGCGGTCGCGCCATCGGTGGCACCGGCGCATCCAAGAGAAACGATGGCAACCGACGAGGCGAACAAGGTGGCGAACGAGATTCGATGCATGAGTTCCTCCAAGAAGCGTGTGTGAGTGGTGGATGAAGCGCCGGGCAACGCGAGACTGTTCGATGCGCCGCCCGGCGGACGTCCGCGCGGCGTTGGCATCGACTCGGAGCCCTCACGCGTGTCTGGCTGGAAGCGTGGGGCGTGGGGCGTGGGCGAGGGGCAAGGCAACGGCGACGCCGCGATGGGCGACGCAACGTTCTGGAGCCTAGGTGTCGCGACGAGCTGGCAACCGATCACTCCGTCGCGATCTTTTTTTTCTCGCAGGCCTCCCGCCTCGGATTCCCGACAAAAAGGGGCCACGCCGCGGGCAACGGCGGGCCTCACGCGCGATCGGCGGCGTTCGTTCAGCGACGGCAGGCGCGAGACGCCCGGAAGGGCCGCTCGCTGCGGATCGCGTTGCACGCATCGGCGCAAGGCTCGGGCGCGGGCACACCGGGGAGAGCGCACGCCTCAAAGATCGGCGGCATCGCCGGCGCTTGCGTGGGACACGTCACAGGAAGCTTCCAGCACGTCCCCGGCGCTTCGATGGGCCGGCAGGGCGCTGGCTCTTGGACCACACGCGCGCACGACGCCCCCGCCGTTGGGCAGGAGCGCTGCTCGCGGCCGCCGCAGGACGCGGCCTGCTCGATGCACTCGCCGACACCGCGTCGATCGACGCTCGCTTGGAGCCGCAGGCAATCGTTCCAATACGTCACGCCGTCGCAGCCGCACGAAGGAACAAAGACCTCATCGCAGAAGAGCGGCGCGCGCTCGCAGCGCCCGGCGGCAGCGCCGCAACCGGCTTTGGCGCAGAAGGCGCCGGTGGGGCAATCGTCATTCGTGGCGCAGGGGTCCGCCCCGCCGGCGTCGGTGGCCGGCAGCTCGGCCACGACAATGTCTTGGGGAGCGCAGGCCGCGAGGACAACTCCGCCAAACAGGCCCCAGGCGCCGCGCGCTCCAAAGGTCGCGCTCATGGCGCTCCCTGCGGGGCTTCGAAGGGCGGGGCCCCGGCGAGCGCGAGCGTGAACCCGAACGTGAGCGACGGACGAACGGGCCACGGGTCGAAGGCCGTCTCGCTTGAGGGACCGCGCCGCACGACGTACCGCCGCGGCGCGAGATCCACGTCGGCGCCGGCCGCCACGAACATGTCGGCACCGCGCGCGATAGCGAAGCGCAGCAGGGCTAGTGCGCCAACGGTTCCAGAGGCCTCCCCCGCGGGTTCGCGAAGGCGCGACGACGGGAGCGACGTCGACCGGGTCTCGACGAAATCGACTTCCACGCCGCCCGTAGGGCCAAGGTCGAAGCGAAAGCCCTTGCTGGCTGCGATGGTCCAGGTCGCCGCCACGCGCCCCGTCGCCGCGCGGAGCTCGGTCGCGACGAACTCGCCGGATACGTCGACGGGCGCGTGATACGCGCCGATGAGCCAAAGCTCAGGCCACGCGCGGCGGGAGCGAGAAGGCGCGACGCCGAACATGGCGCCTCCGCCGACGGCCACGCCAGAGCCGCCGCCGAGAGAGCGGCCGAGCACGAACGGCCCGATGTCGACGCCGATGCCAGCGCCCTCGCGCGGGGCGTCCGCCGCGAACGGTGGCGCACTCTCCTTTGGTGCAGGCGATGGCGGTGCGGGCGGCGGTGCTGGTGGTGGCGCTGCCGGCGGCCTCTCCCGCTCCGCTTGCGCCAGCTCTTCGAGGCCCGCGTGAACGACGAGCGCGAGCTCTTCGAGGACGACGGCGGGAGGCTTGCTCCGCGCCACCTCGCGGCGCGTGAGGAGCCCCTTTCGTTTTGGATCGGCGAGCGTCATGGTCGCGCCCGACAAATCGACGCGCGCGATGGCGAGCACATCGGACCCAAAGGCGGGCGGCTCGCGGTCCAGATCTGCCGGCACGACGTGGGTCGTCTCGAGCGACAGCGACAAGCGTTGGCACAGCTCACGCAAGGACGCTTCGAACGAGAGGCTCTCTCCGTCGTCGCCTGCGATTCGTAACACGACACGCGAGCGCGGAGCGGGTTGCCCGGCTTCCGCAGCGCCGGCGGCTCCAGCCCGAGGCGCGCAAAGTAGCGCGGTCGTCGCCAAGCCTGTTGCCAGAAGGACTCCCCCGAGACGACGCGGCCATCGCCCTTCGGTGACGACGTTCGCGAACGCCGACGGCTTCAACGCGAGCCCAGCTCAAGGAGGCGCGCATCGGCCCGATGCACGTGGAGCGAGCCGGGAAACTCGGCCTTGAGTAGCTCCCAGGCGGCCCGTTCGCCGTCGGTCCGTCCGAGCTGCGAAAGCGCGCGCGCCCGGCCGACAAGCGCCTCTTCGCGCAGCGTCGTCTTGCCGCGCGCGAGGTATCGATCGAAGAGCGGCACGGCCGCGGCGGGGTCACCATCGTCGAGCAACATGCGCGCGAACGTCACTTGCGCTGTCGCCGCCTCCGGCGCCGACGGGAATCGCTCGCCGAGCTCGCGGTAGAGCGTCGCCGCCCTCGCGTGCTCGCCGCGTCGACGGGCGACCGACGCCTCCTGAAACATCGCCGCCGCATCGACCGCGGGCGCGGGCGTCGCAACGGACGAGGTAACCTTCACCGGTTCGCTCAGAGCGGCGTGCGTTTCGTTTGAGGGCGCTCGGCGGGGGCCATTCGCGCTGGGAGCCGCAACCACGCGCGGGGCCGCGCTCGACACGAGCGCCACGGCGGTCGCGACGGGGCTCTCGGCGACGGGCGGAAGGACCGGCTCGGGGACCGACTCGCGCGGCGGCTCGTTCTCGGTCACGACCTCGTCGCCCTGCGCCGATCGCTCGCGAACGACCGGCACCTTACGGGCCACGGGGCTCGGCGAGGCCGCCGTCTTCGCGGGAGGCGGCGCCTCGACCTCAGGCTGAGAGAGGAGCCCCGCCTGCCTTAGGATCGACGTGAACGAGCCTCCCGCCGCGGCGAACGACGCGGTCGCGAGCAGGAATGTCGCGGCGACAAGGACGAGGGACGCGGCGCGACGCGGCGTTCGCCCGGTGCGACGCGCGGGCGCGGCCGCGGGCAGGCGCGCCGCTTCGGCGGACGCTTCAGCCGTCGGCTCCGGCAGCGGAGCCGCCACCATCGGCACTTGCGCGGCCCGCTCGATGGCGAGGCGCACGAGCGAGCCGTCGTGGCTCGGATCGGCGCCGAGCTCGGCGTTGAAGTCGACGCGCACGCGCCGCTCAAAGCGGCACGCGGAGCACTGCACGAGGTGCGCGTCGAGGAGCGCGCGCTCCGACGCCGTGAGGACGCCGAGCACCTCGCGATCGAGGAGATCTTCCGGGTGGAGGTCGGCGACGCTCACGGGTCCACCTCCAGCTCTTCGCGGAGCGCGGCATCGGCGTCGATGCGCTTCTTCAGGGCTTCCTTCGCCAGCCGCAGGCGACTGCGAACCGTGTTGAGCGGGGCGCCCGTCGCTTGCGCGACGTCTTCGAGGGACCAACCGAGCATGAACCGAAGCGCCATCGTCTCGGCTTGCTCTTCGGAGATCTGTTCGAGGAGACCACGAACAACGGCGCGACGGCGCGCCTCGCGGGCGTCGTCGTCGGGACGGGGCGCGAGATCGACGACCGCTTCGGCGTCAGCGCCGTCGTCGTGGCGAGCCCAAGCGGCGCGTGCACGCTTGCGCGCGGCCATGGCGGCACGAACCGCGATGCGCGCTCCGAAGTGAACAGGCTCGCACTCGCCGCGGTAGCTCGGGAGAGCTTGCACGAGACCGATGAGGGCTTGTTGCAAGACGTCGTCGACGTCGGCGTGCGCGGGCCCGAGCACGGCGCGAACGGCACGAAGCATGCGCGGCGCGACGCGCTCGAGGAGGCGCCGCGTCGCCACGACGTCGCCGCCGGCGGCGGCTCGAGCGAGGACCTTGTCGGCGCTCTCGATGGGCGGGTCGCCGTGTTCACGGGCCGGGTGGGGCACGACGCGGAACGGGTTGGCGGGCGACTCGCGCATCGGGGCCTACCTATCGTGGGCCCAGGTGACGAAAACCGATCAAACAATTGGAAAAATGGGCCGCACGATCACCTACATGGCGCGCCCAACGCCAGCAAATCCTCGCGTTTACAACGACATATCGAGCTCGCGAAACATCGGCGCCACGTCGGCGCGACCCCGCATAGGGGCTGTGAGGGCCTCGGCGAGATCGCCCAACTCGCGCTCGATGGCCTCCGAGTCCTTGCCGGCCTTCTCAAGCTCCCGAGCCAAGATGTCTTCCTGCGCTTCGTGGGCCCGCTCGTGAGACGCGAACGCCGTCCTCAGCTCCTGCACCTGAAACTCGAGATCGGTCACGGCCCGCGACTTCATCTCCGCTTCGCGTTGCAGCTTCTTTTCGCTCTCGCGGGACGTGACCCACGCCTCCATCGCCGAGGCCGCCGCACGGTAGGCCAAGACGAGATCCGTGTAGGGCTCGGTGAAGCCGGAGCGCCCTTCCCAGAAGGAGACCTCCTTGTGAGCCACGAGGTACGCGGCGCGAACGCCCGACGTCGCAGCCTTGAGTGACTCGAGCGCATCTTTGGCAGCGCGCTCGTCGTCGCGCGCGCGGGAGACGTCGAGACCGAGCGCGTCGACGGCGTGACCGTAACGCTGCCGTGATTCGTGTCCCATGGCCGCGATGGCCTCGACGCGACCTTGAATCTCGACGCGCAAATCATCGAACTCGGCGAGCCGCGCGATCTTGCCGCGCAGGATGCCGAGGCGTTCGTACCCACCCTCGAGGCCGTCGGGGTATTGGTCGACGATCTGCTCGATGGTGCGGAGGCGACGACGCCAGCGGCGCGCGGCTTCAGGCATCCGCGACGTGACGACGCGCCGCGAGCTCGCCGGATCGGCGGTCGGGTCCGGCGGGATGGGAAAGCCCGCGTCCTTCGCGATGGCGATGAGATCGTTGTGCACGCGATGCGCGTCGACGGGCCGCGCCTTGGGATCTTTCGCCAAGAGCGTGAGGATCAGCTCGGCGAGCTTTGCGGGGACCTTGTCGTTCTTCTTGCGCGGGTCCGGCGGCGGATCCTTCAGGTGCTTCACGAAGAAGGTCGTGATGTCCGACGCATCAAAGGGGAGCTGGCCGGTGACCATCTCGTAGAACATGACGCCGAGCGCGTAGAGGTCGGTCGAAGGGCCCGAGTCCGCGTTGGCGATGCGCTCGGGCGCCATGTATTGCGGCGTCCCGAAGAGCTCGCCCTGCTCCGTCAGGCGCGGATCGTGGAGCGAGCGGGCGATGCCGAAGTCGAGGACCTTCAAGAGATCGGTGCCGTCCTCACGCTGCGTGATGACGACGTTCTCGGGCTTCAAGTCGCGGTGCACGACGTCGAGGTCGTGAGCGCGCGCGATGCCGCAGGCCAGCTGAATCATGAGGCCCACGGCGCGCGGCAGCGGAGGGGTTCGGTCCCAATGATGCTCGCCAGGGCGCTCCCGTCGAGGAACTCCATGACGATGTACGAGGTGCCGTCTTCCGTGACGCCTTGGTCTTGCACGTCGACGACGTTCGGGTGCGCGATCTTCTGAACGCTCTTCGCTTCACGACGAAAGCGCTCGCGCACCGTCACGTCACGCGCGAGCAAGGGACTGACGACCTTGATGGCCGACGTTCGGTCCACAAGGGCGTGCCGAGCCCGATAGACGGTCGCCATGCCGCCCTGCCCGATGACCTCTTCGAGGATGTAGCGGCCGGCGAGCGTGGTGCCGATGCGCGGGTCCTTCGCCTCCTCGAGCGACGCTCCGCACCGGGCGCAGGTGCTGCGTCCTCGCGGGAACGCGAGCTTGCATTCGGGGCACGTCTTCATCGGCGCACCACCGTCGTATCAAAGCTGAAGGCCTTGCGAACGGTGTTTTCGGGCGGCACACATCGGCGCCGGGCGGCGGGCCTCCGATTGTCACGAATCTCCAAAGCCGACCGGGAATGGGAGATACTGCGATCCGCGTTTCTTGGCTGGAGGTTCGGTGCGGAAGAAGCTCGCTGCATCGGGAGTGGTCGTCGCGGGGCTCTTCGTGGCCGCCGCGGCCCTGGCGTGGACCAGCCCGTGGCCCAAGGCGTGGCCCAAGGAGGGGACCCTCCCCGAGGGCCTGAAGGTCGCCGGCGAAGTCATCGCCGGCGCCGGCAACGTCGACGCCGTCATCGCCAGACGCGCGACGGAGCTGCTCTCGCGCCAGGTGACGCTCGCCTTGCCGAAAGAGGGAGGCGAGCCGCGCGTCCTCGCGACGGCGACGCTCGAGAGCCTCGGCGTGGGCGTCGATCGCGAGCGCACCAAGCGGTGGGTCGAGAGCGCCACCACCGGCGACGTGGCCGAGCGCCTCGAGACCGCGCGCGCCGCACGGCAAGGCGCCATCGACGTTCCCCTGGCGCTCAGCTTCGATCGCGAGAAGACCACGTCGCTCTTGGCCGAGCTCAAGGAAGCGGAAGACGCCGACCCGGTCTCTGCGCGCCTCGATCTGGCGAAGCGCACGGTCGTGCCCGAGCGCATGGGGCGCTACCTCGACGCTCACCGCGCCGCCGATGAGGTCGCCCGCTTCGCCGGCGCGCTGAGCCGAGGCGAGTCGCCTGACCCGCGCCTCGTGCTCGCGAGCCAAGCCTTTCCGCCGCGCATGTCGACGGCCTTCGTGAAGGCGCTCGACGTGTCCCAGACGCTCGGGCAGTTTGAGACGTATTTCTCGCGGAGAGGCGACCAAGCGCGCCGCGCGAAGAACATCGAGGTGGCGGCCGCCAAGCTCGACGGGCTCATCCTCGCGCCCGGCGAGCTCGTGAGCTTCAACCAAGTCGTCGGCGATCGCTCCGAGGAGAACGGCTTCGAGAAGGCTTGGGAGATCTTCAAGGGCGAGATGAAAGAAGGCGTCGGCGGCGGCACGTGCCAGGTGGCCTCCACCTTCCACGCCGCCGCGGTCTTCGCCGGCATCGAGATCCTGGAGCGGCTGCCGCACTCGAGGCCGAGCGCGTACATCCCGCTAGGGCTCGACGCGACGGTGGTCTACCCCGTCGTCGACATGAAGATGCGAAACCCGCACGCGTTCCCCGTGGCGATCCACACGGCCGTAGAGGGAAACAAGGTCCGCTTCGAGGTGCTCGGGCCGAAGAAGCCGGGGCACGTGGTCTTCGGGCGCGAGATCACCGAGACGCTCCCGTACGCGCGGAAGGTCGAAGAAGATCCGGCCGTGCCGCGCGATCGCATCGTTGTGAAGCAACACGGCATCCGCGGCTTCCGCGTCAAGCGCACGCGTGAGATCGTGTTCGCCAACGGCGAGCGGCGTGTCGAGATGTCAAAGGACTTTTATCCGCCGACGTTTGAGATCTTCAAGGTCGCGCCAGGCTTCGATCTGGCCAAGCTGCCTCCGCCGGCTTTTGATCCGGAGACGGGGGAGCCGACTGCGGGGGCGGCGGCGGCCGTCGCGACCTCGACCTCGACCTCGACCTCGACCTCGACCTCGGACCACGAGCCGAGCCCGCGGCGGCGCCGGAGTTCAAGATGGTGGACGCTCCAGGGGCGCACGCGCCTTCGAAGCGGCAGGCAGAGCCGGAAACGACGCTCCGGATTCGTCGATAACAGCCGCCGCGCGGAAATTTTGACGCGCATGGGCCGCAATGCAAAAAACGTCCGATGGGCCGTGGAAGGACGTCGCTTCTCACGATTGCGCTTCTCTTCGCGCCGCTCTCCGCAACGGCGGCTGACGCCGGCGCGGGTGCAGTAGCCAGTCCGGCTCCTGCGGCGACGCGCGCGTTGCCTGTTGCGACGCCGCCGAAGGCGCAAGCGTCGGCAGCACCGAAGAGCGACCCGGCGAAGGAGCCCAAGGGAGACGACGCCAAGACGCCTGAAGCGAAGAACGAGGCGAAGCCCGACGCGAAAGCGGAGAAGGCCGTGACGCCACCGGCGCCCGCCAAGCCGGCAGAGGCGAAGGTCGCGCAGAAGCCCGCGCCGAAGCCGGCCGCGCCGGCGAAGGGCGTGACCAAGAAGGCAGCGTCTTCGAAGGCCCCGGCGCGCGTCGCGCGCGGAACGCGGGTGCCCGACGCCGCCGCGAGGCGCCAAGTGGCGGGCGGCGCAACGGCGGAAGACGCCGTCTCCGGCGCCGAGAGCCCCGAGCTCGCGACGCTGCGCGAGGTGGAGCGCGAGCTGTTCCCCTCGGCGCAACCGACGACGGACGTGTTCGCGGCGCTTCCCTCCTCCGCAGGCCGCACGGAAGAGGCCGGGCCGCGTGTCTTTGCGACGGGGTTGCCCGCTACGTCATCGCGCCTCGCACCGGCAGCGGCCGAGGGAACGAAGGATCTGTCGTTCCTGACGGGGCTCGTCTTGCCGGAGCTGCCCATACGGTGGGAGCCGCGCCTCGTGCGCTACCTCGAGTTCTTTCGGGACGATCCGCGCGGTCGCGCGACCATGTCGCTGTGGCTGCGTCGCTCGGGACGCTACGCCGAGACGTTGCGCAAGACGCTGCGAAAGAAGGGCGTTCCGGAGGACTTGATGTGGCTCTCGATGATCGAGAGCGGCTTCGATCCGACGATCCGCTCGCCGGCGGGGGCCGTTGGGCTGTGGCAGTTCATGGCGGACACCGGGAGGCAATACGGGCTCTCGAGCGATCGCTGGCTCGATCGGCGCATGAGCGTGCAGTCTGCAACAGAAGCGGCCGCCGAGTTCCTCGCGGACTTGCATAAGCGCTTCGGTAGCTGGGAGCTCGCGATGGCGGCCTACAACATGGGCTACGGCGGTCTCCTGGTGGTCGTGCGCAAGTACAACAGCAACGACTATTGGAACCTGTCGCAGCTTGAGGGCGCGCTCCCCTGGGAGACGACGCTCTACGTCCCAAAGATCCTCGCCGCCGCCATCGTGGCGCGCAATCCCCAGCGTTTTGGCTACGGCGATCTCACGATGGAGTCAGCGCCTGACGTGGAGGACGTGTTCGTGGCGCCGGGCACGCCGCTCACCGCCATCGCGAAGGCCGCGAACGTGACGGTGAAAGATCTGGAGGTCCTGAATCCGGAGCTTCGCGCGGGCCGCGCGCCGCCGTTAGGCGAAGACGACGCGAAGACCACGACCTTCCCGGTGAAGGTGCCGGCGGGCAAGGCGCAGAACGTGCTCGCGAACCTGCAGAAGCAGAAGCGCGAGGAGACGCCGCTCGAGCGGTACGTGGTGCGCTTCGGCGAGGCGCTGGACGCCATCGCGACGGCGCGCGGAACCACGACGGCGCGGCTCAGCGAGCTGAACGCTATCGCGCCCGGTGAGGTCCTTCGCGGCGGGACCGTCCTTTTGGTGCCGCGCGCCGAGAAGGCGACGGCGAGCGCGACGACCTCGAGCGGAGAAGACTCGAACAAGCCGCCGGTGGTCGTGCCGGCGGACGTGTTTGTGTACCCCGATCGCAAGCGCGTGTTCTACCGCGTGACGCCCGGCGACAGCCTTCGCGACGTGGCGGCAGCGTTCAGCGTCTCGGTCGATGACATCCGGCGGTGGAACACGCTCGATCCGCAGGGGCGCCTGCACGAAGGCATGACGCTCCAGGTGTTCGTGCCAGAAGGGGCCGACCTCTCCAAGGTGGTCTCGCTGGCTGAAGGCGACGTGAGACCGCTGGTCGTGGGGTCGGACGAGTTCTTCGCTCACTTCGAGAGCCTGAAGGGGCGAAAGCGGCTCGTGCTCCTCGCGCGTGCGGGCGACACGCTCGAGTCGATGGGCAAGAAGTACGGCCTCTCGGTGGCGTCGATGGAGCGGATCAACCGACGCGGCCGCGGAGAGACGCTCAAAGAGGGCGACAAGGTCGTCGTGTATGCCTCCGAGACGGTGGCGACGCCGAGCAACGCGCAAGCGAAGACGAGCGCCGCTGGCGGCGCGAGCGCGATGGGAAGCGCGGCCGCCCACGAGGGCCCAGCGCTCTCGGGCGTGAGTGGGCCCGAGCCGCTAGGAGCGCTTCCGCCCGCGCCGATGCCGGAGCGCTTGCCTAAGGGGAAGTGAGGAAGAGCGCAGCTTCGGCTGGGGACTTCGCGTCAGAGCAAGCTGCCTGTGTTGACGCTCGCGACCGGCGCTGAGCCGCTCGACGACGTCGAGTCGCCCGTCGCCGTTCCCGAGGAGAACGCTGACGATCTCCGCGACTTCGCGAGGGACTTGTCGGGGCCCGCCGCGCGACGGTGCGGACGATGGGCCGCAAACGTGTGGAGCGTGGGCCTCGCTGGCTCCAGAAGACGCCCCACGCGCTAGCTCGAACCTCTGGATTTCCCCATCGAGGCCCTCGGCATGATGCCTGCTTCGAATTGGGCGTGGACAAGAAGGCAGCCGTCCTTCCGTTGATGACCAGGCCCCCCGCGGGTTCGGCCCTCCTCTCTCGTCGCGGCGCTTGGACCCGTGAGGTCGAGGGCGCTGTCTTCCGCTACCGCCCCGTCCGGATCACCGAGCGGCGCCCCTTCGAGCGTCGGCTCCCTGCTAGGCGAGAGCCACTCGCGGAGGCGTCAACGACGCGTGGCATGAGCTTCTCGGTAGCCGACGTCAACGAGGCCGTCCGACAGCTAGAGCGCCGCCGCCTTCGAACACGCGCCTTCGCTTGGGTCTCCGTCGCCCTCTTCGCTCTCCTTTGTGCGGCGCTTGCTATTGAGGCCTGGTGATATCGGCGGCCTCGCGGGCGTGCATCGACGCCTTCCGGAAGCCGGTCGGAGCAGAAGTGCGCTAAAGGTCGTGCGTGACGATCGTGCTTCACGGGCCCGCCGATGCGCCTTTCTGGGTGACGGCAATTGCGCCGACGGCCACCGAAACGCAACGCCTCCGCGACGATCTCGGCTACGACGCCGATTCGCTCGCGCACGCCTTCGATCGAGCCGAGCGGCCCCGGCTTCGAATTCTCTCTGGCGAACGCACGTTCCTCGTCGTCCGCGGGCCACTCGCCCAAACGGGAGACATCCCCTTCAGCACGACCCCCATCTCGTTTCTGTTCGAGGCCCGACGGGGCCTGACCGTCCTGCTCGACGACTCTCCCCTCGCCCAGCGACTGGCGGCTATCGCCACCGCGGAGTCGCTTGCAGGACACCCGCACCGGATCGTCCTCGAGAGCCTCGAGGCCGTCGCAGAGGCGTTCCTAAAGGCCCTCGCGGAGCTCGACCGGCTCGTCGACGCCACCGAGGATCGCCTCGAGCGTTCACTCGGCAACCGCGAGGTGGCCCAGTTGCTCCGCTATCAGAAGTCCTATGTCTACTTCGCCGACGTGCTCGAAGCCTCGAGCGGCGTGCTGGAGCGCCTCGTCAAGGTTCCCGCCGTGCACGAAGACGAGGCTCTCCTTGAGGACGCGCTCATCGAGTTTCGCCAGGCGCGGGACACGGCCGACATCGGCCGGAACGTCTTGTCGGAAATGATGGATGCCTTCGCCTCGATTATCTCCAACAACCTCAACGTCGTCATGAAGGCGCTCACGGCGTTCACGGTCATCCTCACGATCCCCATGACCATCGCGAGCCTCTACGGAATGAACGTAGAGCTCCCTTTCGCTCGGTCACCACACGCCTTCCTCGTCGTGTCTCTTGTGTCGGCCAGCCTCGGCGCCCTGGTGGCGGTGCTCTTCCGCCGACGGCGGTGGCTCTGACGACGACCACGAGACGTTGACGAGGCACGGCGGTGCACTAGAGCCAGAGGTAGCCCTCTCGGAGCACGCTCGTTCCGTCTTCCAGGACGAGCTCTCCATGCGCGAAGACGAGGCGCTCCGCGCCCCACGCGACCATGCGGTCGATCTGTTGTCGGGCGGCGGCGCGATCTTTCACCAGCATGCGCTCGATCAGGGTGGGGCTTGGCTTTCTGTGGCCGAGCATGAACGCCACCGCACGCGTGACGCCGGAGCCGTGCGAAGCGAGGTTGAAGATGAGGTCGCTCGAAATGAGCGTCTTGGACTTCCGGTGAAAGAAGACCACCTCGTTGGACACGGGGAGCCCGCCGAAGAAGGTCTGTTCGAGCGAGCCCTTCCACTCGTCCGCGGGCTCGTCGCGAAGGACACGACTCCACGCGACGTCTTTGCGCTTCGCGTCGAGACCGGGACACGCCGAGACGGAGGCGGCGGGGTAAGCCTGCGCCCACTCGCCTACGAACCGATGGTGAAACAGGCAGGGCGCGACGATGGCGGTCACGGGCCCGAGCGCGTCGACGGCCTCGCGCACGTCGGCGTCGAGCGCGATGGGCGAATGCACGAAGAGGCCGCCGCTCGGGAGGCGCACCACGGTCATGCGGGTGCCGACCTCGAGTCCGAAGAAGCGAAGCGGACTCGCGGCGGTCCAAACGTCATCGGTGAGCGGTTCGAGCATGCGGACCTTCTCTAGGGCGTGAGGGGGAGCACGTCCACGGGTGCCTTGCGGGGGCGCCTTCGAGGCCGAGGGTCTTGTCACCACGCTCTCGGCGGTGCCCCGAGTATGCTGCGTCTCCGTGTGAAGCTACGCCCCGGCTCCAAACTGCCAGCCGTAAGCGCGGTGCTCGACCGCGCTCGATCGCGCATCCCGCGCGCCGAGCTCCGGAATCTCGTCATGGGCGATCCGGGGACCGGCGACTACGTCGCGGCCTACGGGCGCGTCTTGGACGGTGGCGTCGGAGCGCTCCTCGAAGAGCAACGTGACGGCGTGCCGCTCATCCACTCGTTCGACATCACCGAGAACCTTCTGCTCGCGCACTCGTGCGCCGGCGAATCCGTGCACCACCGCTGGTTCTCGGTGATGGCTGCGTGCATCGAGCTCTTGGGTGCGGCCGACGTCACCTACGCGCCGTTCTCGCAGTCGCTCGCCGGATTGCTCGTCGACACGTTCGCGCTAAACGACGCGAGGGCCGAGGGCGCTCCGCTCGATCTCATGCCGCTCGCGTGCCGCGAGTTGAAGACGAGCGCATCGGCCCCGTCGGAGGCGATGCTCGCGCTCGTCGGCGAGCTATGCACGGCTCTCCGGACCGAGGCGGAGACGGAGGCGACTTGCCGCGAGCTCAGCGCGCTCCATGACACCTCGCAAGCGTGGTACGCACCAAGCGGCGAGCCGAACCTCTTCTACTCACCTCGCCCCGAGTTCGTCTGGGGTCCGGTCGTGGGGAATCTCCGGGAGTACTGGTTCTCCCGAGGCGGCCTGCCGCTCTGGCTCGATGTCGTACGGCGAAGGTTCCCCACTCAGCCAGAGCTCGCGAACGAGACGCGCGAGCGTCTGCTTCGCGATGGCGAGGCCTTGTTGAAATTGCCACGCCGACAACGCAGGTGAGTCGTCGACGCCCGCGAGCGTTGACACGATGCGACGGACCGCCCGGTGTGGCCTACTCCACCGCACGCGTCGTTGTCTCCCTCGGATAGCCCCACGCGCGACGCGAGATGCGGTAGAGAGCAGGGCATGCCGAGCCCGAAGGACCGCCCCCCGTTCATCCTCTCCAGCGCCGACGTGCCCGAGAAATCCGGCAAGTACCCGAACAGCGACGAGCCGCTCGCTCCGGCTCGCGCGATTGGGCGCGCCGCCGGGCTCCTCCGCATTGGGCTTCATGTTCAGCGCGTAGCGCCCGGCCAGCGCGTGTCGTGGCCGCACGCCGAAGAGGACGAGGAGGAGTTCGTCTACGTGCTCGACGGCGAGATCGACGCCTGGGTCGACGGCGAGCTCCACCGAATGAGCGCGGGCGATCTCGCGGCGTTTCCCGCTGGCACCGGCATCTGCCACACGTTCTTGAACAACGGCTCGCACGAGGCGACGCTGCTCGTCGGCGGCGAGGCGCGAAAACCCGACAGCCGCATCTTCTATCCGCTGCACCCGCAGCGGAAGGCCGACATGCCCTGGAGCAACTGGTGGGACGGCGCTCCCGCGCGACCGCAGGGACCGCACGATGGCAAGCCGGATGCGCTTCGCGACGGGGCGGCGTCGTTTAAGTAGAGAACGGTGCCCCGCGCCGTTGCGGCAAGGCGGAGCGCGAACTTGTCGCTCAAGGGCGCTCAGCGCTGCGCGCGAGCTGCTTCTCGATGGCCGCAAGGCGCGCGACGAAGGCGCCGTGCATGTCATCGACCGTCACGTGAAGGTGGGCGATCTCCAGCTCAGCCTTGAGATTCACCTCGTACTCGACGTCGTTGCGCACGCGGTCGCGCTCCGCCTGCCGATTCTGCGAGAGGAGGACGAAGACGCTCAGGATGATGGCCTCGAGCGAGACGGCCATGGTGAGCAAGCCGAAGGGGAAGGGATCAAAGCCGCCGATGTGCGACGTCGAGAGCGGGCGCACGTTGAGCCCGATCCAGAGGGCGAAGAGCACCACGTGGATGAAGAGGAACGGCAGGCTGCCGGTGAAGGCGCTGATGACGTCGGCCGCGATCATCACCCAGCTTCGGGCGTCGTGCTCCTCGCGGTTCACGTTTCGCGAGGCCGTGTGGCGTAGAAGCTTGGTCGTTTCGCGGAGCCGCTTTCCCGTCGCGGTGAGCATGTCCATGGCGGCGGCGGGGCGAATCCGGAAGAGCTCGTCGAGGTCTTCGCGATCGACGACCACGGCATCCAGATCTTCGATCACCTCCGCGGAGGCCATGCGCGGGCCGCCATCGAGCAAGGACATCTCCCCGAAGAAGTCGCCCACGCCCGCCGTCTCCAAGACGATTCGATCACCAGTGTCGTTCTGAAAGAAGAGTTCGACCTTGCCGGAGCGAACGACGAAGAGTCGATCGCCCGGATCTCCAGCGCGGAAGACGAAGGCGCCGGCCGCGTGACGCTCGACCTCGACGCGCTCCGCGAGCGCCGCGCGCTCGCTCTCGTCGAGCAACGCAAAGATGGGCACCTCCGCCAACATGTCCGCCGTTGCAACCATCTGCGGGGCGTAACACGGGACGCGCCGGGCAGGTCGGTCGCGACTGACGGCAGCACATCGAAGCAAGGTCACGCCAACCGGCCGCGGCCCTGGCAGAGACAGCCGGCTTGCCAGTACGCTCGCGCCTCGCGGCCGACACGTGCGGCCTCGCAGACTGGAGGGCGCCATGTGGCTCGAAGCCATTCTTTCGGAAGAAGATCTCGTATCGCTCGTGGCGCAGCTCACGCCCGTGAAGCTGCGCTTCGGCAACGATGGGGATCTCCTCCTCTTTGACGCAAGCTCCGTGACGCTCGTGGCCGAGCGAGGGCTGCGCGTGGCGTGCAAAGCCAAGCTGCATTGGCCCGTGCTGGGCATTTCGGTGCCGGTGGCGCTCCACTCGCTCACGGTCTTGCTGGAGCCGAGCGTCGCCAAGCGCGACAGCGAAGACATTCTCGCCTTCAACGTGAAGATAGAGAGCGCCGATCTAGCGGGCCTGCCGGCGGTGGTCGACAGGGAGATCACGGCGCGCGTGAACGACGCCCTCGCGAGCACCGAGCTTTCGTGGAGCTTCAAGAAGACGCTGAGCCACGTCTTCGAGCTCCCGAAGTCGCTCGAACTCCTTCAAGCGGTGGACCTACGCGCCTCCTGGGGGCAGATGCGAGTGACCGCCGAGGCGCTGAGTGTTTGCGGTCTCGTTCCAGGCGACGGTGACGCGGACGGAGACATGAGCGGACCATGTCGTTCCGTGAGTTGGATGTTGTCTACGTTGCGCAGCTACTGACCTCCACACGGCCAGTCGACGGTACTGGGGCGGTCGTGCGGCAGCCGCGTGTGGGGGACCTCGGCACGATTGTGAACGTGCTTGGCGAGAACGCGTTCACGGTCGAGTGTGTCGATGAGGGTGGCCTTACCCTCTGGCTCGCCGACTTCCTCACGGAAGAGTTGGAGGCCAGGTTGGATGCCGCGAAGACGCGCCCCTGATCGACGGACCGTACGAGCGGGCCTCGTTCGTACGCAGGCCTCGTAGGTGGTGGTTCCCTCACCGAATCGACACGCCTCCCCGCAAGAAGAGCGGCACCACGAGGCTCGCGACGTCTCCCGTGTTGCGTTCCGGCTTCGTAAGTGGCGTCAGCGCCGTCGCCGCCAAGAACGCGCCGGCGCTCGAGCCGACGCGGTCGTAGCCGGCCACGCCAAGGGATACGCCGCCCCACAGACCCGAGGCGTCGGTCTGTCAGG
>JADJCA010000026.1 GCA_016703425.1 Myxococcales bacterium | reverse complement strand
GAGCTCATCGCGTCGGTTGTGGGGTCCCGATCGATCGGGCTCTCGGCGCCGTGCTGGCGTTGGGCGTCGATTGCGATGGCAAGCCGGGGTAAGCGGAATGAGCGCGCGCCTCGCTGCATCAGGGCCGACGACGGCTAGCGGACGTCGTCGCTGGCGTGCCCAGTACGACCGCGACGGAGACGGACTAAACGAGGCGAGTTGGGCTTCTTCAATGTTCCGCCGGGTCAAGCGCTGGTGACGTTAGCCGTGCCTTCCTCCGGCTTCTGTCACGCGACGCGGAGCCCGGTGGCCCCGGCACGATCACGATGAGCGGCTTCGGGCCGCGCTTGTAGGGCGCTCATGACTTGAGCGTCTCCGCCGATGCGCGCGCACGCTCAAGAAGAGATGGCGACCCAACCAACGCGGTAACGCGCATCAGGAACGCCGACCGCTGAAGCTAGCGACAGGCACCGCCGCGGCGGGAAGCTATGTTTCCGAAGATGCTGGCGGCGCGGCGAGCCTGACGCGGCGTTGGAGTCTCATCACCGTCGTGGCGGTTGCCTTGTGGGCGTCGCCTTCTGCGGCGGAGACGGCCGTCGCCGGCTGACCGGGAAACGGCGCGGACGCTGATCCAACAGGGCGACCGTGCCTACGCGGAGAAGCGTCAGCCGATGCGCGCTCCGCGCCTACCGCGACGCCGACGCGATCATGCACGTGCCGACGACGGGCGCCGAGCTCGCGAAGGCCCACGAAGCCCTCGGACAGCTCCGAAGCCAAGGAGGCGCGCTCGCCTCGCCTTTGCGGATCCGGTTGAGGCGACGGAGCCGGCGCGCCGTCCTGCTGCAGCGCGCGGGGGGCGCGACCTCGCGTCAGGGGCTCGGCGCGACCGAATCCCGGAGCGTGACGTTCCGCATCACGGGACTTCAGCCTTCCGATGCTCCTCAGATGACCAGCCCACGGTGCGTTTGCCCTGCGGGACCTCGAGGTGCCCGTCGCGTAAAACTCCGGGGCCGCACCGCGTCGGGATCGTTGCGTCGGGGTACGACGAAACGGCGGCGACGTTCGCGGTCACGGAGCGGAGCGCCCAGCGCGTGGACCTCGCTACGCGCGCCCGGACGTCTGCAGCGACGCGGGCGACAAGACCACCGGTGGCGGAGCCGGCAAGATCCGAGGCAACGCCTTCGGCGCCGCTCCCGCGGGAAGAACCGGCACCGGTGCCGCTCTACGCGAAGGTCGCCTTTGGCGTTGCGGCCGTTGGCGGCGGCGTCGGCGCCGTCGTAGGGGCCATGGCGCTTTCACGCGTGAGCCGCGCGAGGGAGCTCTGCATCGGCAACGAGTGCGATCCTGCGGCGAGCGGCGACATCGAAGCCGCCAAGTCGCTCAGTCACGTGTCCACGGCGGCGTTTGCCGGGCCCAGTAGCGCCAGCATCGGGCCTGCTGGACTTTCTCACGCGGTCCGCGGTCCGCATCGTCGCCGCGCGTCGAGGTTTGGCGCAACGACGGCGCCGGCGTCGCGGGAGCTTCGAGCGCCGCGAAGATCGCCAAGACGCGCCAGAAGAGGCCCCTTCGCGGCCTCATCGCCCCGCTGCGCCTTTCACCACGGCGCAGCTCATCACCGGCGCCGTGATGATCTCTTCCCTTCGCGCGAGCGCCCGGCCGCAACGTCAGACGCAGCCGCCGGATGCAGTCAACGAGTCGACGCCAACGTTGACGGTGAAGCCGCCGATGGAGGGCGTGTCCCTCGATGGCGCTGTTGCCGACGCCTCAACAGCAGACGTCTCCCTTCTCGACGGCGGAGCAAACGATAGCGCTTTGACCGACAGCTCGAACGCCAACGACGCGAACGCCACCGACGCGAGCGACGCGGCTCGCGGGCGCGTGCGCGCTCGCGGGGTGCGATCCAAGCGACCTGCAGCTTCGTCGACGCGTCGGTCGTGTACTCCTGCCCCAGCGGCTACGGCACTCCCGATGACGGACACACGTGCGTCGACATCAACGAGTGCTCGCCGGTGAACCCTGCGGCAACGGCACCTGCACCGATCTCACGGGTGGGTTCTCGTGCAGTGCCCCGGCGGCGGCTGCGTCGTCGCTTACGCCGCGAGCGGCCCGTACAAGTTCCGCGTGCCGTCGGGCGTCTCGACCATTCAGGTTCATCTCTGGGGCGGCGGCGGCGCCCTCGATCGGCAACAACGTCTTCGGCGGCGGAGGGGCTACACCACAGGCTCGCTCATCGTCGCCCCCGGCGCGACGCCTGACGTGCTCGTTGGAGCCGGCGGCGGCCGGGCTTGAACGGCCCCACCACGGCGAAGGCGTTTGGCGGCGGCGGCGCCGGCGTAAACTACGGCGGTGGTGGTGGTGGTCGCAGCGAGCTGGTCTCGGCGCGACGCCGTATCGTCACCGGCGCCGGCGCAGGCGCCGGGTACCACACCCCCAAACGTGCCTGGCGCCGGGGCGGCCAACAAGGCACCGATGGCCCGCAAACTGCGTCGGTGGTCACGGCGGAACGCAGACGGTCGGCGGCACGCCCGGCTCGGGCGCTGTAGTCGGCAACCCCGGCCGCCGGCGTGGTGACGCCACGTCGTCGCAGTCCGGAGGTGGCGGTGGTGGCTATTACGGCGGTGGAGGCGGCGGCAATACTTGCAGCGGCGGAGGAGGCTCCGGTTACTCCGTGCGGCTCGTCGCCCGTCGTGTCGGGCACCACGACCGCGGGCAGCGCGACCACCCCTGCTGGGACGGCCAGCCCCTCACTACGCCGGCAGCGCGGGCAAGGGTGCAGCGGGCACGAAGTACACGGCGGTGACCAACGGAGGCATCGACGGGCGCGTCGTCGTCACGTGGTGAGACTCGACGCGGCGCTCGCTCTTGGCTGGTTGCCGAGCGAGCTACGACCTTGGAATCTCGATGAGCGCGAAGGCCGCGCCCTGGGGATCGTCACACACGGCCACGCGGCGACCGTCCGGTAGCGTCGTCGGTCCGATGACCCGGCCGCCCTTCTCGGTGACATAGAGTGGCTGAGCGCAGCCCGCGACGCGGAAGAAGAAGAGCCACTGGGGATGAATGTGTGGCTTGTTGTGATGTCCCCAACGGAGCCGACGACGGGGCCATCGCCCATGCGAACGTTTCGAAGACGCCGTGGCCCGGCACGTCGAGATGGCCGCGCATGGTCATCCCGAAGAGTTCGCCGTAGTCCTTCGTTGCGGTCACCGGATCCGACGTGAGGAGCTGCTCTGAGAGCACGTCGCGCCGCGAGGGCACGACTTCGGAGGTGAGGCCATGATCGCCCCGCTTGGGATCCCGCAGCGCGTAGCCGTTGCCGAGCAACAGGGCGCGACGCGCGACGAAGGCGGCGGTTGAGGCGGCTACGTCAGGGACGGAGAGCTGCCCGAGCCAGTGCGGCTTCGCTCCTTCCGTGCAAGCGCGAGCTCGGAGCTTGGTCACGTCGGGCGCGCTCCTCCTCGAGGACTCCTTCGTAAAACGATCGCGCCGCGTCGACGTCGAGCGTCCGCAGCACCCAGTGGACCAGGGCCGGGGACATGGGGCGACGCTAGAGAAGGATCTTGTCGTCGCGCGCGGCCGAGTTGCGATCGCCGCCGGGCCATCGGCCAGCACGACCGGAGCGCCTGCCGACCGCCGGCCTTTACGTCAGGACCCGCGTGGGATACGAGAGATTGGTTCGCGCCCGTAGCTCAGCTGGATAGAGCGGCGGCCTCCGGAGCCGTAGGTCAGAGGTTCGAATCCTCTCGGGCGCGCCAGTCGATAGCGTTTACGAACTTTGGTGACCCACGGGGCCGGAGGTCGTGAACGCGCACGACGCGCTGGAATTCGTGGGTGATGGCTCTCCGGCCGCTCTCCACAAAGAGCGGGCGGTCCGTGCAGGGTACATGCGAGTGCTCGGTTTACCCGTCGCGAGGGCGCTCTCCGGGGCAGACTCGGGGAGACGAAGTGACCCGCGGCTCCGGAGGAGAGACCCACGGCTACGGAGGTTGGTCTCCGGAGCGGCGGGTCGGTGACCCGGCGCTACGGAGAGCGCGGCGTAAGGCGTGGAGATCGTTGAGGGCCGAGCCTTCGCACCACAGACGCGGTTCGTAAGCGTTACTGCATGGGGTTCATGCGTGGGTTGCACCTGCGGTCGGCGACCCCTGCCCAACGGCCTCCGGCCGAAGCACGAAGAAGTCTTTCGCGATACGTCGGAGGATCATCCGCTCGAGGCGTTCGAGATCGGCGAGCCCGTACTGAAGTGCCTCAGCGAGCGCGGCGAGCATTGCGGGCCGCGGGTACTCGTCCACCATCCGAAGGAGCCAGCGGAGATCTCGCGGATGGCCGCGACCTCGACTCCGAAGAAGCGTGAGGTACGCTGGCGTCGTCTCTGGCATCCGCTCGGCGAGCCGCCGCTCCTCGATAGGCGGCGTCCGCTTTGCGAAGACAGGCTCGTCGTCGACGGCATCTACGGGCCGAAGACTCGGGGCGTGCTCGCGACAGCGGTCGCGAAGAGCGCGTCGCGTCACTCCGCTCCGCGCCGATCCCTCCGGGGGTCGGCGCCTTTCTGCGTTGATGAGCCGTAGCGACTGGCCCGCACCATGCCTCACGAGCACTCGTCGTGCATTTCATTCGCTGACAACGTGCGCTGCGCCGGCCATCCGTCTGCCCTTGCCTCCGACGAAGATCCCGGCGATCGCCTCCCCTCATTCGGCCCCCTCGCGCGCCTGAAGGCTAGCGGCTGCGGTCCGCTCGGTCGACCGTACCGCCTTGACGTCCGCGAAGTCGCTCCGGGCCGCGGCGCGCGCCTTCAGGTCGTGGGCAACGAGCCCGCCGGACAGAGGGCGCGATCGTTGACCTTCGAGCCGGTGAGCTCATCGATCGTGGTCGAGCCGAAGGCTCGCTCGACGGATGCGATCGCGTCGTCGAGTCGTCGGTGGAGTGGACAGAGACCGGTGCCGTGAGCGGGGTTACCGAGCGGGCAGGTCCGGATCCTCACCAAGGGATCGACGGCCTGCACGACGTCGAGGACGCGAATCGTTCGCGGGGATCGGGCCAGGACGAAGCCGCCCCCGACGCCGCGGCGACTCAGGACGAGATCCGCCCGCTGCAAGCCCTGCAGGACCTTCGACAGATAACTCGCTGGGACCTTCGTGCCATCGGCGATGGCATGTGTCGTCTGTCCGTCCTCGTGCGCGGCGAGCCAGACGACGGCCCGAAGCGCGTATTCGACGGTCTGGGAGAGCATCGCTGATCAGTGCCTCGAGCCTGAGGTGGATAAATTGGACCTAGACATCCAATTTATCCGTTCCTAGAATCTCCGCAACGGAGGAGCGCGCCATGGGCCAAATCTCGGGGCATGAAACCGTTGGGCAACTCGTCGTCGAGCGCCCAGAGGCGAGTCGGGTGTTTGGCAAGCTCGGGATCGACTTCTGCTGTGGCGGGAAGCGACCGATCGCCGAGGTCTGTCGCGATCGCGGTCTCGCGCTCGATGAGGTGCTCGCTCTGCTCGAGCAGAGGTGCCGAGGTCGGCGCGGAGCAGCTGGGCGGACGCCGCTCACCGAGCTCGTGAGCCACATCGTCGAGCGGCACCACACCTTCACCCGTGCCGAGCTCGACCGGCTCGGCCCGATGCTCGACAAGGTCGCTCGTGTGCACGGCGAGCGACATCCTGAAATGGTCGAGGTGGCTGCGCTGTTCCGAGCGTTTTCAGCCGACCTCATGCGGCACATGCGAAAAGAGGAGGCCGTCCTCTTTCCGGCAATCGGTCAGCTCGAAGCGGGCCGCGAGGTCGCGCTTGCCACGCCGATCGCGTGCATGCGCTCCGAACACGAGGTCGCATGCTCCGAGCTTGCGCGAATGCGCGCGCTGACAAGCGGATTTTCAGCCCCAAGCGGCGTGTGCAATACCTTCCGTGCGGCCCTCGCGGGTCTCGCGGAGCTCGAGGCGGACCTTCACCAACACGTCCACCTCGAAAACAACGTGCTCTTCGAGCGCGTGCTCTCCGGCGCGCGATGAGCTCGATGGAGGCGTTCGGACGCCCGGCGAGCGGAGCAGCCGGGCGCCTGTACCACGTGGCCTCCGCGATCTTCGGGCGCACATGACTCATGCCCCGTCGCGAGGACTCTGGCCCAAGGAGCACGGGGCCTATGGGCAGCTCGCCCTTCCGATCGTCGCCTCGCTCGCGATGGGGGCGCCGACGCTCTCGAGCGTTCTCTTCGCCGCTGCGGCGTTCGCCGCGTTTCTGGCCCATGAGCCGCTGCTCGTCTGGATCGGACGGCGCGGACCGCGCGCTCGTCGTGAACAGGCAGACCGAGCGCGGCGCTACGGCGTCTCGTTCGCGACGTTGGCTCTGGCCCTCGGTGCCGGCGCCGTGGTCACCGGCGGGGTTGGCATCGTGCGAGTGACTCTGCTTCCGCTCGGCCTCGCGCTCCTCGGCCTCGTTCTCGTGCTGAAGAACCAAGAGCGGACGACCCTGGGCGAGGTCGTCGTCGGGGTCGCTCTCCCGTCCGCGTCGGTGCCGGTCGCGGTGGCGGGCGGCGTGGCAAGCGAGCTGGCGTTGGGCACCTGGGCAGCATGGTCGCTCGCCTTCGCTTGCGCGACGGCCTCTGTACGGTCTGTCGTCGCTCGGGCGAAGTCGGGGCGTCGAAGCGCCACACTACTTGCGCTCGCGATGGTTGCGACGGTGCTCCTCGGCATCCTCTGCCTTCACTTGGCCGTGGCATGTGCGGCGTTTCCGTTGCTGTTCGTCTGCTGGACACTCATGGTGATCGCCCCGCATCCGAGACACCTGCGGCGCGTCGGCTGGACGCTCGTCGCCGGCAACGACCGCGATGGCCGCCCTCACCGTAGTCTTCGCCCGATGAGAAGCACGAGCTTGGCAGGTGATTGGCGCACCACCCACGGGCTCGCGCGCGGCAGAGTACACCGCCGCGCAGGAGGGTCGGGGCATTGACAGCGCTCTGCAAGGATGCGGCATCGTGAACCGGAAGCCGACGGCGTACTGGGACCATCAAGGTCGAGGAACTGCTCTCGCTTCAGGGCGGGCTCGAGGCGACGGACTGGGCTTGTCCAACGACGAGGTGATGTTCATCACCGTCCACCAGATCGACGAGCTCTGGTTCAAGCTCGTCCTTCGCGAGCTCGTGTCGGTCCGGAACCTCTTCGCGAAGGTGCCCGTGCCCGAGCAGGCGCTCGCGTCGGCGGCGCGCGGCATTCGCCGGATGACCCAGCTCATCGGGCAGGTCGCGACGCACTTCGAGATCATGGAGACGATGACGACGCGGGACTACCTCGCGTTCCGGGACAAGCTCAACCCGGCGAGCGGCTTCCAGTCGGGGCAGCTGCGCGAGGTCGAGGTGCTCCTGGGGCTCTCGGATCAGGACCGGATCCCCCTCGGGAACGAGCGCAGCTACATGAGCGCGCTGAAGAACCACGATGGCTCACCGTCCAGCGCTTACCAGCGGGTATCGAAGCGGAGCGAGGACAAGCCCACGCTCCTCGACTGCGTGAACGACTGGCTCTACCGCACGCCCATCCAGGGATCGGTCCCGGCCAACCCGTGCGACGCCGCGACCGTCGCGGGCTTCGTCGACGGATACGCGGCCGCGCACGCGAAGTGCGCGAACGAGGCGCTGGCGATCGCAAAGAGCAGCACGCTCACCGCCGGTGACGTGGAGCGACTCGAGCGACGCTACGCTGCCGAGGTCGCCGCGGCGCGCGCGTTCCTTCTCGGGCACGACGTCGACGAGGCGGTGCGTGCGCGCGTCTCCCGAATCCGCGCCGCACTCGTCTTCATCGAGAGCTACCGCGAGTTGCCGCTGCTCGCGTGGCCACGCGTGATCATCGACGAGCTCGTCGCCTTCGAGCAGGCGTTCGTCATCTTCCGGCAGCGTCACGCGCGAATGGTCGAGCGCATCATCGGGCGCCGTACCGGGACCGGCGGCTCAGCGGGGGTGGACTATCTCGATCAGACCGCTCTGCGCTATCGCATCTTCCGCGACGTCTGGGCCGTCCGGACGTTGCTCATTCGGCAAGCGGAGCTGCCACCGCTCGAACGGGCCGAGAGCTACGGCTTCGTGGCGGACGGCTGAAGCCCACGCTCGCGCACTCAAGAGTGCTCTGTCCACGAGGTCGGAGCCTCAGCGGCCGAAGAAGGTGGGGACCGCCGGAGAGAACGCGCCCTGCGTGATCTCGCCGAAGTCGAACAAAGCGTGGATCATCGCGCATCGCCCGCCTTCGTCCTCCGCCCGCGTGCAGAGCGCATGGAGCTCCTCGAGCTCTTCGACCATGACGAACGTCCCCGGCTCGGGCTGGAAGGCGTCGGACACGAAGGCGGCTGCGATCGACGGGTGGCGTTCCTCGTCGCGGTGGCACGTCGCGCAGAGCGTTCGGTCGGTTCCCTGCAGGACGCGGAGGAACGGCGCGTCCGCGGCCAGTGGCGTCGCGACAGGCAGCTCGATCTCGCCCTTCAGCGTTCGCGTGGTCCCCATCCACTCGCCGAACTCGAGCACCTTGCTGCCCTCGCCCGCCGGCACCGCGCTGATGACGACCTTCGGCAACATGAAGAATAGACGCGGGCTCCCGCGTCCTCCTGCCGGCTGCGCGCTCGTGACGCCGAGTGTAGCGACGACCGAGAGCGGCCGAGGGAGCGTGGCGACGAAGCAGGGGCCGTCACCGTTGGGCGCGAGCGCATTGACTCGGACGACGGCGTCGGCGATCGAGCCGACGTCGCCCTTGCGCTCGGCGCAGCGGAGCAGCGCTTCGCTCACGACGTGCGGGCCTGCGTCGCGTGCCCCAGCGTCGCGCGGCGTTGACGAGGACGACGAGCTCGAGGGGGCGGGCATCGTCGTGGGATCGGGGGCCGTCCGACTCGTCGATGCATCGCAGGCGCCGAGCACTGCGAGCGCGTAGAGAAACTTCATCGTGTCGATCACCAAAGCACCGATAGGAGGCATGCGCCGGCGAAAGGTTCGCGCGCGCCGCGACCTCGCGTGCACATTCTGCGCTCCCGTGGGCGGTGGCGGTGCGCTCGTAATGGACGTACTTCTCGAACTCGCCACATGGCTGACTATCGCGCCGACCAACGACGAAGGAGATCGTCATCGACAGCGGTTCGAACACCTCGAACGCAACCTCGAGAGGCCGGGTTATCGACCTTGTCGCGCCGACGTCTCCCCAAGCAGCGGGACTGGAACGCCGAGAATGCTTTCCAGCATCGGGCGCGGGTTGTGGGTGAGCCAGAACTCCGCGACCGCGTGCTCCCCGAGCAGCGCGCAGAGCACTTCGGCGCTGTTCAGATCGGGCCCGTGCTCCCACGCGGCCGCGAGGAGGCCGTCCAGGAGGCGCTTCTTGAAGTGCCGCTCGGCGGCGAGGTTCTCGTCCCTCCCGAGAAGGAAGCCCCTCCGCAAAACAGCGGAGGGGAGGCGCTTGGCTGCCTGCGAGGAGGCAGTCCACCTGGGCACCGAGCAGCTGGACCCCGCGCCTCGCCTCCGGGGGAAGCAAAGCGCCGCGGCCTTGGGAGCGGGGACAAGTGCCTATCCGGCAGTGACCTCCGGAAGAACGCACCCGGCTTCGTCGCAGCCGATCCTCGGGGTCGCTGTCGGTGAGCGGTTTTCCGGAATCGACTCCGCTTCGAGCAGGAGCGTCTGCAACTCCGCACCGAGCAGGAGGTCATCGTGAGCGCCGAAAACCTGCCGGCGCAGGCGTCCGCGCGCGTCGATGAGGATCGTCGTCGGCGTCCCGCGCATGCCGTAGGCCCGCATCGTCTGCGGGATGGACTCGCCTCCGGGGTCAGGCGCATCCACCCCGACAGGAAACCGCACGCGGTACTCGTGGAGAAACGCCCGAAGCGACTCGACCTTCATCCCGTCGTGGTGCTCGAAGACGGTGTGGAGGCCGACGACGACGAGAGGAGCACCAGCGAACAGCTCCGTGACACGCTGCGCCTGCGGGATGCCGCGTGACACGCAACCCGGGCAGAGCATCTGAAACGCATGGAGCAGCACGACACGGCCACGGAGCCCCTCGAGGCTGAGTGGCTCCGGCGTGTTCAGCCACCCGTGGTCCTCCAGGGCGGAGCGAGGGCGGTCGTGGTCACCATTAGAAGTCGCCGTCCTTCACGTAGGGGTGGCTCCACAACGTGACCTGCAGAAGGCACGACTTGACCCACGCCGCGTACATCTTCTCGACGTCCTCGGGCGAGTGTCCCTTCTTTGCTAGGAACGGCCGAAGGGTGAAGGTCACCGGGAAGACCAAAGCGAACAAGTTGCGGAACGGGACGAGGTCGGTCGAGGGCGCGCCGTCGGTCTTGTTCTTCTTCGCCCGGTGGTGCCGGAGCCCGATCTCGTGCTGGTAGTCGAGCCACTTCTGATCGTACTCGGCGTGTGCGGTGTCGAGGATCCACTGACCGAAGCGCTTGCGCACGGCGCCGAGGTAGTCGCCGAGGGGCTTCCCGTCCGTCTTGCCGGTGAACGACGCGAGGAGGTGGGGCTGGCTCCCTACGAAGCCGTACCAGACATCAAGGATGGCCTCGACCTCGTCCTTCACGACGTCGTGGGACATGCGGAGCGACTTCACGTCCTCTTCGCCGAAGAGGACGCTCGCCTTCATCTGCTCAAAGTCGGTCAAGGTCACGGGAGACTTCGCGACTGCCGAGGTGTTGTGGGTGTAGCCAGGGATGCTGCTCATGTTGTTCACTTCCTTCTCGGAGCAAAGCTCCGCTTTGCCGCCGGCCGACATGGCCGCGGAAACTCGGGTCATCGGGTCTCGAGGCGCTCGGTCAGGCGGGGCGCATGAACTGCTCCCAGAGCTCGCTTCGAGGCGCCTCGGCTGCGAGCTCGTGCTCGGGGCAGTCGAGCCGGACTTGATCGCTCGCGAGCGGCGCGTCCACCAGGGCGCAGTGATGCGGCGCTGCGCCGGTCCGAACGTTGGGGCGAAAGTGCGTACACGTCACGCACATGCCGCTCACCGGGACGAGGCCCTGATCCTGGAGCGCGCGAATCATCTTCACCACGCCCGAGAAGAACGCTCGCTGTTCCTCCGCGGTCAGGTCCGCCACGGCGGCTGCCATGAACTCCGGCCAAGACCGCGCGCGCGCGCCGAGCTGCGATCCCTTCTGGGTCAGCGTGAGCAGGCTCGCGCGGGGATGACGCGGATCGGGGGACTTCGTGACCAGCTTCTTTTCGACGAGTACGCGAACTGAGTCGCTGATCGTCGCCAGCGTGACGCCGAGCCGCTGACTCAGCTCCGAGCCCGTGAGGGGGCCATGAGTCACGATCGCTGCGAGGATCTGCCCTGCGTGGCGGACAGGCCCTCCTCGTTCGCCTGCTGCCAGGCCTGCTGCTTCATCGCGAGCCCGATCTTGTGCAGACCAGTGGCGATGCGCGATGAGAGCGGCTCGGTGTTCTCGTCGAAGTACGGGAGGCTCGTCCGGCTCACGAGCACAACATAACTTAGGAGTCCTAAGTTTGCAACTTCTTGCCTCGGCACCCGCACGCCGATCTCGCCGGCCTGTGGCTTGTCGGCCTTGGGCTCCCGCTCACCGCTTGACTGACGCTCTCGACCATTCACACGCCGACCGTCACGCCGTGTCGCATTCTGTCCACGAGCGTCGCGTTCGCGATCGCCACCCGAACCTCCACGAGGAAGTTCCAACCACGCGACCAGGCTGGCTTTTCAGCCTGATCCTGTGGGTTCAGGGGCGAGCGCTCAGCGACGTCGTTCGAAGGAGGGCAGGGCTTTGAAAACCGCCGTGGATGCAAGTCCACCGAGAGTTCAAATCTCTCCTTCTCCGCCAGAAGAAGGCTCTTCGGGTTCGTTGCCGCCGGATGGGTCGTGACGGGACGCGAGAGGACAAGGCGGGACACGGGCGGTGGAAACCGCGTGGTAACGGCCGGCGGAATCGGCGTTCGGCGATGTCACCGTCTTGGAAGCCGGGTAGGTACGTGACCGGTCAACGGCACGCTGGAGAGCAGCACAAGCGACAAGGGCTGTCGCGTCAGAACAGACCGAGCTGCTTCTCGTGGGGGATCGGTAAGACGCCGACGATGACCCACGGGTTCGGCGCCACCTGGTGCCACTGCTGCGTCGTGCCGAGGAACAGGTGGAGGTCCTTCTGGAGGAACTCGTCCATGTACTTCTGGCGGACCTTCGCGATCGCCGTGCGCTCGTCGCCGTTCGCGCGGCGCACGCAGTTCCGGTAGAGGGCGCCGATCTCCCAGTCGAGGATCTGCTGCTCGCTCTTCTTCCCGGCCGCGTCCTCAAACTTGTACGAGAACTTGTAGGGCATCTTCGGGATGACCTTGAAGGTCTCGCGCCAGGTGTTGTCCTCGAACAGCTCGTGCTGCCGCGAGGCCTCGCGCATCTCGCGCACCTTGTCGATGTCCCACTCGCGCTCGTCGTCTTCGACGACGAAGTCGAGGATGCGCGCGGGCTTGAAGACGGCGAGCGAGATCCGATTCGCCTTCGCGCCCGAGATCAACTCCTCGAGGTTGTCGTAGACGCGGGCCTTCTTGAGCAGGATCTCCCGGCGTTCACGCCAGTTGTGGTCGGTCCCAATCTCGCCGACGGGAACGAGCTCGCGCTGATCCACGGGCCGGTAGGTCTCGGGGCGCACGTCGACGGTGTTCCGCTCCAGCCGACACTCGACCCAGGAGTACTTACTGTACTGCTCATTCTCGTCGAGGCGTCGGAAGGGCACCGGATAGATGCGCACCCAGCTGCCGTCTTCGCGAACGCCGGCCGTGCAGACCGTCTCGCCGTACTTCCGCGAGAGCGTCGGGTACGTCTTCACGGTGATCAGAACGCGCCTCTTTGCTCATCCCCGTTCCCCCTCACAGATGCTTGGCGACGAAGCCCCTTTCCGTACTCGCGCTCGAGCGCCTCGGCCACGCAGTGCCGGCGGCACTGGCTCGGCACGCGCTCGTAGCAGGTCAACGCCCCCCGCTCGCCGGATCGAACCCCCGCCCGAATCTTCGCGAGAGCCGGCCCCTGCAGTGGGAGGCTGTCTCGTTCGTACTCGGCGAAGAGGGCGTCGTAGTCGGCCTGCGTTTCGAGACTCTGGCGCTGTTCGGATGCGATCCCAAGCTCGGGAACGTGCTCGTACCGAATGCCAACGCCCTCGCAGCCTTTCCCGAGCGTGCCTTTCGAGAACCCATACTTGCGGCTGATCGGATTCCGACGAACGTCGCAGAGCAACGTCACTCCCGAGCGAAGGAGCTCGTTCAAGTAGCTCTCGAGCGTCCGCCCCTCGTAGCCGATCGTGGAAACGGCGGCAGCCTTCACGGCGGGCCGTGCCGCCTCGATCCGTGCGAGCGCTGCGCTATCGCCACGAAGCACTCGCTCAGCGATCTCGCTCCGCGTCGCGTAGTAGGGAAAGCGGCGATACGTCTCGGCGACAAGCGCGTCCCCGCGGGTACCACGAAGCCCGCGCGTGAACCTGGCGAGCCGTCCAGTTTCCGCCCGACCAAGCGCTTTTCGTCCCGCGTCCGTGAGCGCCCAGTGCTGCTCATCGTCGGCAAGGAAGCCGCGCTCGATGAGCTTGCGTCGGTCGGCATAGGAGGTGAACGAGAACGCTCCGAACTTGTACGGCACGAACTCGTAGGGCGGCGTGACACCCGACTCTTGGCAGTAGAGGAAGAGCAGCTTCTGAAAGTCGAGATTCCCCGCGCCCCGGAGCGCGGCGAGCAGTGCCAGCATCTGCCGCTGTCGATCGAACAGCACGTGCTTGGCCCTCTCGCGCGGCAGGTCGGTCTGCAGCGTCACGAGCCCACCGCTGCGGGCGGGACACGCCCGTGCCGGAATGACTCCATTGGTTGTGGCGCGTCGAAGATCATCGCTTTCCATCGTAACATCAGGGGTGTCCATCGACCTACAGGCAACTGGACGATGGCTTGGCGACCGACTCATGACCGGGCCAGCCGAGCGAATCGTCGCCGCTGCTCGGCCCACGACGGGCACCGCGCGATCGGCATGAGCTCCTTCGCGGTCACCCCATCGCGTCCGTCGGCGATCTCCGTGACGAGCAACGCCTCCTTGGATGTCCGGCGCGAGCCAGAGGATGTTCATGATCTGGCTGACGCGCGAGTCGCCGAAGCCGGTCACGCGCGCCATCTCGGCGCGGTCGGCGACGATGCCGATCTCGATCAGCCGATCCATCTCGTACGCGAGCGCGAGCATCTGCGCCACGCGGAGCGGCCGCATCGCCGGCGCGGGCTCCGGCTCCTCGGCGAACCGCGTCTTCGCGAGCCCGCCGCGCCGGTAGAACGGCATCTCCACGTCGAGCCCGTCAGGCGGCATGGTCGATCTGCTTCGTGTGGTCGACGAGCTGGATGCGGATGGCGTTCGTCCCCTCGTTCACGGAGACGCGCTCGATGAGCGACGCGATGAGGCGCGACCGGTTCTCCTCGGTGAGCTTGTCCCAGAGCTTCTCGAAGCTGGCGAGCGTCGTCGCCGTCCCCTCGGCCTCGGCGCGGACCTCGCTTGCGCCACCTGATCGAGCCGGCCCGGAGAGCGCCACGCGACCGGCCTCGCCCATCGATCCCATGGAGGCCACCAGCGTCTTCGTCTCGGCCGACAGCTGCCCGATGTGGCGCGGCAGCTCGCGATGCTCGGCTTCGAGCTTCTCCTGCGCGCTCGTCACGCGCGCCTGCACGCCGACGGTCACGCGGTGGGCGAGCTTCGCGTCGCCCGCGATCTGCCCGAGGCGCTCGACCACGAACGCCTCGACGCCCTGCGCCGGGAGCGGCCGCGTCGGGCACGCGCCGCGCCCTTCGCGATCGCGCTTCGTGCAGGGGTAGTAGCGGTACTCGCGCTTGCCCTTGTAGGCGCTCGCCGGCGTCATCGACGAATTGCACACGCCGCAGCGGAGCACGCCGCGCAGCATGTAGCCGCGCTGCACGCTCTTCGTCATCGGCGCGTTCTCGCCGAGGATTGCGGCCACCTTCTGGAAGATGGCCAGCGGGATGAGGCCCGCATGCTCGCCGTCGTAGACGGCATCGCCGATCGTGATCTTGCCGATGTAGAGGGGGCTCTTGAGGATGCGGAGCACGTTCGCGACCGTCCACGTGCTCGCGCCGCCGACGGTACCCGTCTTCGTCGTGTAGTGCTTCGGCGTTCGGCCCTTCGCGCGGAGCTCGTCCAGGATCCGCACGAGCGAGCGATGCCGGAGGTAGCCGTCGTAGATCTCGCGGACGACGACGGCCTCGAGCTCGTTCGCGAAGAGCTTTCCGTTCCGTACGTCGTAGCCGTAGGGCACTGGCCCGCCTGTCCACTTCCCCTTCTTTCGCGCCGCGTGGATCTTGTCGCGCGTCCGCTCGGCGATCATCTCGCGCTCGAACTCCGCTGAATGACATCAGCATGTTGAGGGTCAAGCGACCCATCGCGTCGGCGGTCGAGAAGTTCTGCGTCACGCTCACGAAGGCGACGCCCGCCTCGTTGAAGCGGTCCATCACCTTCGAGAAGTCGAGCAGCGAGCGCGAGAGAGGCGGTCGACCTTGACGACCACCACGTCGACACGCTTCGCGTCGACGTCGGCGAGCAGGCTGGAACGCCGGTCGCTCCACGTTGGCGCCGGTGAAGCCGCCGTCGTCGTAGCGAGTCTCGACGAGCACCCAGCCCTGACTGCGCGCGTACGCCTCGCACGACTCGCGCTGCGCATCGAGCGAGTTGAACTCCTGCTCGAGCCCGTTCGTCGTCGACTTGCGGGTGTAGATCGCGCAGCGCTTCGCCGCGACCTTGACCTTCTCAGGGCTGGCCTTTCGCATGGTCCTCCTCGGGCGCGGCGGGTGTCGGCTGACCGGTGCGCTCGGCGAGCTCGCGCTCGAGGATCGCGTTGAGGCGCGTGAGCTGCCTCACGAGCTCCGGCATCGTGTGCTCGTAGGAGCGGTGGCCCATCTGCGTTCGGTAGAAGGGGATGTCGCTCATGCTGCGGCTCCACGCTTGCGCGTCGCGAGGTTGAAGAAGAGCCACCCATTCCAGTGGGTGCCGGTGATGTCCTTGGCGATCTTCGAGAGGCTCGCGTAGCGCTTGCCGCGGTACTCGAAGTCGGTCTCGTGGACCGTCACCGCGTACTCCTTGCCGTTGTACTCGCGGCGGATCACCGTGCCGGGCTTCGGCAGGCTCGGATCGCGACCGTCGGACTCGGCCTCCTCGGCCGGCTTCACGCGCGGCGCGACGTGACGGAGCAGCGCGGTCGCGCGAGCTCGGCGACGCGCCTTCGCGCGATCGGAGAGGCCGCCCTCGGCGCTCCTGCAGGCGCCAGGCGATCTTCCGAACGAGGTAGGGGCGGTTCCGCGTGCGCGTGTCCTTGCCGAACACGCTGCGGAAACTTCTCGACGAGCTCACCAACGCTCATCTCGTCGAGAGAGCAGCTCGCGCTGCAGGGGATCGATCTTCTTGGCTATGGTCGTGTCTCCTTCCGTGGAGACACACGCTCTGGTTCGGAACATCATCAAGTCGATTGCGGCTCATGCCCCGAGACAAAGGCAGACGAGGCGCCGCGATTGGACATCCGGTGGAGAGATTCTCGAAACCGGGCCCCTTCCATGGACTTGGGTCCTGTGGAGAACTAAACGCTTGTTCAGTGGTCGGAATGGAGGGAGAAGTTATCGAAGGGAGCCTTCAATGACGCAACACCAGCCCGGAGCCAGGCAGCGAAAACATTCGAAATCGTTCATCTCTGTCCATCCTCGAGGGCGTGAGCCCGCCGCTCTTAGCGCGGCTCCTCAAGCCCCACGCGGCCTTCCTCTCGGGCGCCAATCTCGCCCTCGACGACTGCCGGCGACCATCGCGCGCCTCCATCGGCTGCTCGCCGGTGAGGACGTTCCCGACGACCTCGTCGACGCGCTCCTGCAGATCGAAGCGCTCGCCGATGAGGACAACCACGACGACATGCTCGCGCAGGCGGGCACCGAGCAGCTCGATCTCTTCGCGGGTGCGAAGCGCCTGTCGACGGCGGATCTGGCGTTCACGATCTCCGATCATCGCGACGTCTTCCAAGCGGCGGCGCCGGCGCTCGGCACCGAGCGCGTCACACGCTTCGTCGAGTTCTGCGGCCAGCCTCCGAGCGCGCCTCCGTCGCTCAGCTCGCGAACGCGCAAGGAGCGACTGCTCGAGGCCATGCGCGGCTGGTTCTCCGGGCGTCACCGCACGGGCTACGTCGAGATCGAGATCGTCGAGACGCCGACGGAGTTCAACTTCCACATCGTGCACGGCCGCCCCGAGAAGCGCCGCACGGTGATCTCCGAGGACGAATGCAAGCGCACGAACCTCTCGTACATCCCCGACAAGCACGATCTCGTCATCTACGACGCGCGGACGCACAAGCTCTGCGTGAACGCGCAGTTCGCGATCGAGAACAACTTCTACCGCCGCGCGATCGGCGAGGTCTACTTCGGCCACGCCGACCACTTTCAGCCGCGCTCCGTGTTCACTGGGGCGCCGATCCAGGAAGAGGGCCCGGCCGCGCTCTCGATCGAGGGGGTCGACGGCCTCCGAAGCGTCACGCTGCGCGAGCTCGTCATCGAACGACCGCGGCACGCGACCGTGTTCTTCAAGGGGGACGATCTCTCGAAGGAGCTGCAGTCGAGGCACGAGCGCGAGGTGATTCGCAGCGGCACGATCGCCCATATGCGGTTCGCCCTCGGCGTCGCGGGGCGTGCGCGCCCGCTCAAGGTGGAGGTGTCCCTCCCCAACACGCTCTCGTACGACCGGCGCATCGCGCCCGATGTCGTCAGGGCCTTCCTACGAAAGCGAGGGTTCCGGGCTGTCCCGAAGGAGGCAGCCTGAATGAAGAGGTTCCTCCGGCTCTTCGAGGACTCCTGGGACTGCAAACTCCACACGCACCTGTACGCGAGCGCGATTGGCGACGAGGCCTTCGAGCTTCTTTGCCGCGAGAGCGTACTCGAGCCCGCCGGCCAGGCTGACACCTACCCGTGCCCGAGCGGCGGCAAGAGCTGCCCTCGTGTGATCGTGCCCGTGCCGCGCAACAAGGCGCGCCCATACCTCGCCGTGTGCGGGGACCGTCGAAGCTGCGTCAGCGTCCAGCTGACCGAGGAGCAGACGCAGCTGCATGGGCTGAACCGTCGCGCATGGGTCGATCTCCTTCGGCGCGCGTACGGGCTCGATGGCGCCATCTCGTACGATCTGCCCGGCGCGTTCGGCTTGTGGGCGATCGGACAGGCACGCGGTCGCGAGGTGTTCCTCTCCGAGAAGCCGGACGGGCACGATCTCTTGCAGTTCGTGCTCGCGCGCGAGCGATGACGCGCGCGACGCGGGTGCTGCTGCCGACGGCGACGAGGAACTCGACGCCTTCCTCGCTCAGCGCTGCGGCGCAGGAAAGCGGGTGGAGATGGCCGTCCTCGGGGAGGAGCTCGCGATCGCCGGCGGGCAGCTGCTCGTCCGGTCGCACGAGGCCCCGGCGACGCCGGGCCCGCTCGGTCAGTGCCGCAGCGCGTCTTCCCGCTGCCGAGCGAAGCGTCGTGGCGAGATCTCCGCGTTTACCGCGTCGGCAGCCACACCGTCAGCGTCCGCAGCGGCGGCACGCACAAGCGGCTCACGTACGTGGACCTCGGCATGGCCTCCGAGAAGAACCGCGAGCCCACGCGCGCGTGGGAGCTCCTCATGGCGCTCTGCGAGGGCGGCGGCACGCTCCGGTGGCGCGGGGACGCGGCCACGGTGAAGCGCCAGGTCTCCACGCTGCGCGCGCACCTCAAGGACGCCTTCGGCCTCGAGGGCGATCCGTTCGCGCCGTACGCCAAGGGTGGGTGGCGTTCGCAGTTCGCCGCCTACCCGTCGCCGGACGACGACGCCCGTGAAATTTCACCACCGGCCTTCTGAGAAAAGCGACGCGCTTCGGAGCCCGTCGGAGCGGTGAATCCAGGCCCGTGAGCCGCGTGCCCCAGAAATCGACATCGACGGTGGTGAGATTTCACCAAGGAGGGCGCAGGCAGACGGAGGCCGCGCCCCACCACGGAGGCGGCCCGCGCTCGACCTGCAGAGGGCCGGTCACATGGGCTGAAAGAGACGAGGCCGCGCTCCGGCGCGAAGTGGAACGAGGAACGACGCCTGGCAGCGAACGCGCGCCAAGCACGCGGCGCTCGCCGCAATCGAGACGACGGCGGATCTCGCACGGCGTCTCGCTGACGCCGGCGGCGCCGACTGGACCGGGCGACGCGCCATCGCGCAGGCGCTCCTCGTCGCCCACCAAGAGGAGCCCTCGTCGCTTCTCTCGTCGGCGCTGGTGCTCGCGTACTGGCCGCTGCTCTCGAGCCTCTGCGGGCGCGCACGGTCGTCGATGGATCGCGAGCAGATCGCGCTCTCGTCCTTCGTGCTGGCCCTCTCCGAGTGCGATCCGACGCGTGGCATCGATTCGCTCGCTTGGCGCACGCGCCGTCACTTCTTCCGCGCGCTCCGAGCCGAGACCACGCCTCGCTTCGACGAGCTCTTCGAGGTCGAAGATCCGTCGGCCAGCGCCGAGGACGCCGTCGTCCTTCGCGACGCGCTTCGCACGATCGAGGAGCGCCACGGGGTCACCGTGCTCGCGTCTCTCGGCGATGAGCCGCTGACGCACCTCACGGCGCGCATGCAGCCGAACGCCCGGCCCCGCGCCCGCGAGCGGGCCGCCTTCGCTCTCTACAAGCGCCGCGAACGGGCCCTCGCCGGCCTCCGCGACGAGCTGAAGCAGATCTCCGCCTGACCACGACGAAGAAAGGAACCGACACATGAACAACGCATGGGACAAAGCCAAGAGCCTCGCCGACAAGCACGCCACCCAGGGGAGCATCTTCGTGCGCCTCCAGAACGACGGCGACGCGGTCGTGGGCGTCTTCTGCGGGGAGCCGTACGCTCGCGAGGTCTACTGGGACGGGGAGAAGTACGTCGAGGCCACCGCCGACGGTCCGCCGCCCGGCGCGACGGCGAAGACGCCGAGCCTCCGCGTCGCCTTGAACTTCTACGTCCCGTCCGAGGGGACCATGAAGATCGTGGAGGGCGGGACGCAGTGGTTCCGCGATCTCGTGAACGTTCGCGAGAAGTACGGCCTCGACAAGTGGCTCTTCGAGATCAAGCGGCACGGCAAGCCGAAGGACCCGAAGACGAAGTACACGATCCTCCCCGAGGAGAAGATCGACGACGCGCTCCGCGCGAAGCTCTCCCACGTGTCGGCGCACGATCTCGCCCAGATGTCGGCGGGGACGGACGAGGCCGAGACGAGCGACGGACCGGAAGCTCATCGATCTCGACGTCGCCCGGCAGTTCGCCGATCGGCTGCGTGCGCTCCCTCGCTCGGAGGCGGACATGTTCCTCCAGGAGTTCCGCATCGAGCGCGTTCGCGATCTGCCGAACGATCGCATGCCGGCGGCGCTCCAGTTCCTCCTCAAGCTGGAGGGGGCGCACAAGAGCAGCAACGGCGCGAAGGAATCCGCCATCGACCCGTTCGCGGTGTAGCCGTGGACCGCGGCCTTCTCCATAGCGAGGCCGAGACCATCTTCCGACAGCTCCTCTCCAAGTTTGGGGCGGAGCTGCCGGACGATGTCCGGACCATCCTCGGCTACTACCAGTCCTGCCGGATCGGCTTCGACCGCGCAAGGACGTCATCGGTCTCCGGGGAGGTGCCAATGAACGAGCGAACGAAGTACGACGACCTCGTCGACGTGCTCGCCGATGCGCTCTTCGAGCTCCTCCTCGAGAGCATCCCCGAGAACGACTCCGGCGAGGACGGCGATGAACCGAAAGACGCGGCTTGAGCAGCTGCCGGTGGTCGCTGCTCCCGCCGTCGCCTCGCCCTTCACCTGTCCGCACTACCAGCCCCTCCCGGGGTCGAAGCGCTGCGTCTCCTACGACGACAGCGGCATCTGCACGCGCGACGACGAGTTCGTGTGCGTCGAGTGGCTTCGCGTGAACCGTCGGTAACGCCACGCATCGAGCGCGTCGGCACGAGCGCGCGTCTTGGAGGTCTGCATGTCGAGCGTCGGCGTGAAGGGAGAACTCTGTCTTCGGCACTACCAGTTGGCTGCGGCCCACGAGGTCCAGTCGCGCATCCTTCACGGGGCGCGTCGGATCCTCGTGGTCGCGCCGACGGGGAGCGGGAAGACCGTCCTCTTCGCGCACCTCGCGACCCAAGCGAGGGGGCGCGGTCTCCGCCGTGCTCATCGTCGCGCACCGGCGCGAGCTCATTCACCAGGCGTACGCGAAGCTCCTCGGCTATGGGCTCGACGAGGCCGACGTCGGCGTCGTGATGGCGGCGGACCCGCGACGTCGCCCGGCGGCCGGTATCCAGGTCGCGAGCGTCGACACGCTTCGGTACCGCGCTCGTCCCAAGGCGGACCTCGTCATCATCGACGAGTGCCACCGGGCGACCGCCAAGTCGTACCGAGAGCTCACCGACGCGTACCCGGCGGCCGTGCACTCGGCTTCACGGCGACGCCGCCTCGGCTGCACGAGGTAGCCTTCGGCAATGAGCGATCCGATCGACGCGGCGACGACGATGTCCTCGTAGACCTCGCCAAGCCCGCGAACCGAGCACGAACTCGTCTCCATGGAGATTCGGAGCTATCTCCAGAGAACCACGGTGTTTCTTTGTCGGTCTTCACGGTCCCGACGCTGCCGGACCTCTCCAAGGTCCGCGTTCGCGGTGGCGACTACGACGAGCGCGCGCTCGCCGGTGCGGTGAACACGACGTCGCTCGTCGGCGATCTCGATGCAGCATTGGAAGAGCCACGCCAACGGCGTGCGCACCGTCGCCTTCGCGGTCTCGGTCGAGCACTCGCGCCACATCGCTGACCGGTTCCGCGCGGCGGGCATCGCGGCGGACCACCTCGACGGAGCCACTCCCGTGGCCGAGCGCGTGGCTCTTTGTCTGGGGCAGTTCCCATCAAGACAAAGAGCGGTTCGTAACCGTTATCGTATGGGGCGCCACTCGATAGCGTTTACGGACTTTGGTGACGCGACCCAGGCCCGCGTCCGGAGGTCGTGAACGCGCACGACGCGCTGGAATTCGCGGGGTGTGGCTCTCGCCGCGCTCTCCACAAAGAGCAGGCGGTCCGTGTAGGGCGCATGCGAGTGCTCGGTTTGGGCGCGCCGAGGCGAGCCTCCGGGGCAGACTCTCGGAGAGAAAGTGACCCGCGGCTCCGGAGCAAGTGACCCACGGCTACGGAGGTTCTCCGTAGCGGCAGATCAGTGACCCGGCGCTACGGAGGGTCGGCGCGCAAGCCGTGGAGATTGCTTGGGCGCGATCGCGACAAAGAACGGGCGGTTCGTAACCGCCATCGAAAGGGGTTCACCCGTGACTCACATTGAAGCCCCTCTACAACGGCTGCCCGCGCCGACTTGACGCTCGCAGTGCTCGCTCATACGGTGAAGTGGCGCGGCAAATGCTGCGCCCGCATGACCGACTCCCGCTGACCGACCCAACCCACTTGGCTCGAAGCAACGCGAGCAGCGCCATCACGCCTGCTCCATGGAGATTCGCTCATGAGAAAGCTCGTGTACTACGTCGCGACCACGGTCGACGGTTTCATCGCCGACGAGCACCACAGCGTGGATGCGCTCACCAACCAAGGCGACCACGTCACCGAGTACGTCGACGCCCTCAAAACCTACGACACGATCGTGATGGGACGACGCACGTACGAGTTCGGTCTGCGCTTCGGGGTCACCGATCCCTATCCGTGGGCCGAGACGGTCGTGTTCGGCGGGCTCGCGGACGCGCCCCCCCATCCACGGGTGCGCTTCACGCGCGAAGATCCCGTCGGCGTGATTGAAGCGCTCAAGCTACGAGAAGGCTCACCGATTTACCTTTGCGGGGGCGGCCGCCTCGCCCGCACGCTGTTCGATGCCGGCGCGGTCGACGAGCTGATCGTCAAAATTAGTCCGGTGCTGCTCGGCAGCGGAATCCCTCTCACGATGGGGCTCGGAAAGTCCGTGCCGCTGAGGCATCGCTCGAGCAAGGTGCACGACGTCGGCGTGGTGGTGACGCGCTACGAGGTCATGCGCTGAGCCAGCGGCCTCGACGCCGGAGGTCGCGCCCGCTCGCTCGCGCGACCTCCGGACCTTCACCGAAGCGCTCACTGCGCTTCAGCGCCGTGCTGACGACATGCCCAAGCTTGGCGAGCCGAAGCGCCGTATGGACCGCTGTGGTCGGCGCCGTCCCCATCGTCCGCGCGACCGGGCACGGGATCTCGGCGATCTACGACGGGGCAGGCCGCGTCGTCGGTCAGAAAACAAGCGCCGATGGTCCCGTCGTTCTCGTCGGCGACCGTACGGCCCGACTTCCATCTTGTTCGTGCACGGTGGCTCGAGCCCGCGCGCGGGATGCTGCTTCTCGTAGCTACCGACGACGCCGTTCCGATCGATGACGAGGAGCATGTTCTTCGGCGTGGTCACGTCGAAGTACGGCGCGACAATGGTGACCTCGAGCGCGCGCGCCCATGCCTCGAGCGTGCCACTCAGCAGCGTTTACGAACTGTGTGACCCACGGGTCCGAGGTCGAACGCGCATGACGCGCTGGAATTCGCGGGG
>JADJCA010000025.1 GCA_016703425.1 Myxococcales bacterium | reverse complement strand
GCCCGACGCGCCTCTTCGAGTAAAGATTTAGCAGGCACGGGTGCGGCGTCACGACGGGCACGGCGCGGTGATTCGCGCACGGCGAAGGTCGAGCCCGGCGCGAGCGTCGTCGTCTTTGGGCTGGGCGGCATCGGCCCAACGTCAGTCTTGGCGCGCGCATGGCAGGCGCCAACGCTATCGTCGGGCGACATATCAACCTGAAGCGCGAGGCGCTCGCGCGAAAGTTCGGCCCTTCACGCACTTCGGTCGACCCGCGCGCGATCAAGGGAGATCTCGTGGTTTCACCTCGTCGAGCTCACCAAAGGTGGCGCCACTATAGCTTCGGAGCGTGCGCGTCGACCCCATGCGGCAGGCGCTCGAGTGTTGCCACCGTGGTTGGGGCGAGTCGATCATCGGCGTCGCCGGCGCGGGGCAAGAGATCGGGACCCGGCCGTTCCAGCTCGTCACCGGTCGCGTCTGGAAGGGCTCCGCCTTGGCGGCGCGCCGGCCACCGACGCCACGGATCGTCGACTGGTACATGGACAAGAAGATCGACATCGACAGCCCGCGACTCATTATCACCGCCCCCGGAGCGTACCAACGAGGCCTCTGATCCGACGCACTCGGGCGAGTTTGACTCGACCGTCGTGACTTTCTCGAGCGTCAGACCGACTCCGACGCGGTTCCGCCTCGACTTCGCCTTCGGTACATCGCGCGGTCGGCCCGGACCAAGAGCCCGTCGAGATCTTCGTTCGGGCGAGGCTCGCGACGATGGACGACGTGACGTTAAACGTGCGGTCGGGGCAGCGCGATGGCGCGGTCGGCGATCGGCGCCGGAGACGTTCCGGCCACCACGCGCGCACCCGACGCCGCCGTATGCGACAGGGCGACCACGAACTCCTCGCCACCCCACCGCGCCACCAGATCGCTCTTCTCACCGTCTGCGCCAGCGCCCCCCCGTGGTGGAGAGCACGAGATCCCTGACCTCACGACCGTGGATGCCGTTGACCTGTCGCAGCGATCGAGGTCGAGTGAGCAGCGAGAGCGTGCGACCAGAGACGACGCGCCGGCGACACGTCGCGAGCCACCACCTCGACGAAGGCGCGACGGTTAAGGGAGGCCCGTGAGGTTGTCGGTCGCGGCAAGCCGCTGGGCGTCGGTGACGAGCGTCGCCATGCGGAGCGGCCCGCCCAATTCGCGGGCGACGAGGCCCAACCACGCGACTCATCGTCGGGCCCGAAGCGGTGGCCTGCCGGCGCGACCCACATGCGCCCGGGGGCGCCTCGCCGAAATCGATGGCGTGGAGGACAGCGCCCTGCCCTGGCGCGTCGGTGCTCGCAAAGTCCTTCGGAGAAACACGAGACCGTCCAGGCGCCGAGCGCCCCTCGCGCCTCTTCGCAGCGCCTTCGCGAGCTCCGGACCGACCAACGACGATGGTCACGGCGGCACTGGCGCGCGACGCCGGGCGCGCCTCGAGGGCGATGCACCGCAAGTCGACGAGCTGGGCCAGGAGCCGCGCGACGCCCGACGCCAGCGCGCTTCGTAGCTGCCGGCGCTCGCGAGCGAGCGGACCTCACCCGGCGAGGACCGAATCGGAGGCGCTCCGTCGAGGAGGTGCGAGACGGTTCTGCATGCCCCCGGTGCGGCGGGCCGACGCCGCGACGACGGTGGCGGGCGAACGCGCCCGGCCTGACTCCGCACCAGATCGTCGACGACGTGGAGCAGCTCGCCGACGCCCTGCTTGGTCACGAAGGCCGCGGCGCCGGAGGCGATCGGCCCCAGCGCGAGCGCTTGTCGTCGGAGGCCGTCAAGAGACCACGGGCACGTGGGCCGTCTCCGGCTCGGCACGGAGCATGCGGCAAAGCTGAAGGCCGCTCATGCCCGGCATCCAAAGGTCTGGATGACCACGTCGGGCGGGTCGGCGAGCGTGAGATCGGCGCCGGCGTAAGCGTCGCTCACGGAGCGAACCTCGTGCCCTGCCGCCTCGAGGCGCGGGCGCAGAGGCTGAGCACGCCAGGGCTGTCGTCGACCAAAACGATGCGCGCCACGTGATCCCCCGAGCGAACAGCCTAAGCCGCCCGGGCCGTGAACGCACCTTAGTTGCGAAACGCTTACGGGCAGGTGGTGCCGCGAGCGCTCCGCGCGGTGTCGGTGCAGTTCTGGTCCCAGGTGCCGTACTCGAGATCGCAGCACAACGGGTCGGTGACGCAGACGTCGGCCACGCACGGGCTGCACGTCGCCGCGAGCGGCGTCCCTGAGACGCACGGGCCATGGGCGCACGCGGCGCCGGACGTCGGCGCGTCGACGCCGCATGGCGCGAAGGGATTCGGGCATGGCCGGCAGTAGCCGTAGTCGGAGACGACCTGATCGCAATACATGTTCACGCGGTGGTCGGAGGCGCCGAAGACCTGGTCCATCAGCAGTACCGTCGCCACCGCCCCCAAGGGGCCGAAGGCCTGGGCCGCCACCTGATCGACGTCGATGGGGGCGCACTCCGAGTCCTTGCGGCAAGGCGCGCACACACCGCAGGAACGCTCTGGAAGGATCTGCACGCTCGCACAAGCGTGCATGCCGTAGGGAACGACGGCGTCCTTGACGCTCTGGAAGCCGGTCACGTCGCGGATCACCTTGCCGACGTTGAAGTCGACGGACACTCCGGCGCAGTTGGCGTCGGTCGAGCAGAGGTTGGTCACCTTGTTCCACGGATCGGGCAACGTGAGGCCGGGCCCAAGCTGATCACAGCCCGCGGCCTTGAGGCCGCAGCGACCGCGTCGCCGCCGCCAATCGGCAAGTGGCACGCCGTGGCGCTGCTGTCGCAGCCGGCGCAATCGGCGTCCGTGAGGCACGAGCCGAGCTTCTTTCGGGGCAACCCGCAGGGCTTCTCGCAGGTGCCCTTGGCGCTGCAATTTTGACCGGCGGGACACGGCACGCCCGTGCCGCACTGGGTGCATCGCCCTTGGTCGCACGCGTGTGCCTCGAAGCCCGGCGCTCCGCACTGCGAGCAATCTGTGTTGGTCGCGCACGTCGCGGGGCAGCGGGCGGCGCAGCGGCTCTGGACGCAGACCTCGTTGGCCACGCAACGCGTCGAATCGGACGGCGTGCACCCGACGCACCGCTTCGTGGCGCCGTCGCAGAGGCGGTGTTTCGATCGCAGGCGCCGCAATCGGCGGAGGTCGCGCAGGCGACCGTCGGGTTGCCCTGCGGATCCACGGGGCACTCGAGCGCCGACGGCACGCAATCGCCGAAGGTCGCACTTCTGGCCGGCGGGGCACTGGCGACCGCCGGCGGCGGGGCCGCACGCCACACACACGCGGCCCGCCACGTCGCAGACCGTCTTGCCGCCGCTGCAGCCGCCGCACTGATCGTCGCTGCGGCAGCTCTTGCTCGAGGCAGAGGCCGCCGGCGTCCACCTCCGACGGGTCGGACGTCCCGCCCGAGGTCCTGCAGGCGATGGCCAAGAGAAGGAAGGTCGTGGTGCCGAGCGAGACGGCTACGCGGGGTACAAAGCGCATGAGGTCAACATGATCAGCCTCCGGCGGGAGCGTTTCCACGGATTCGTCGAGGCCTGGGGCCCCACGCCGTTCTCTCCCATTCCTCGCGCCCATGGCGCCGTGCGGGAGAAAGGTGCGAGGGTGCAAGCCGGCCGGCTGCGCGTGCGGAGAGTTCAAATGGGGAAACAGCGCGCCATCGTCTCGTTGGTCGCGGGCAGCGATTCCGACTGGGAGACGCTCGCGCCGGCAGCCGAAGTGCTCACGCGTTTTGCGATCCCTTTGAGGTCGGCGTTCGAGCGCGCACCGCACGCCGGAGCGCATGGTCGAATACGCCAAAGGCGCCGAGGCCCGAGGCCTTCGAATCGTCATCGCGGCTGCCGGCGGCGCCGCTCACCTGCCGGGCATGATCGCGTCGCTCACGCACCTCCCGGTGCTCGGCGTCCCTGTCGCCACGCGAACGCTCTCCGGCGTCGACAGCCTCTTGTCGATCGTGCAGATGCCGTCCGGCGTCCCAACCGCTACCTTCGCCATTGGCGCCGCGGGCGCCATCAACGCCGCCATCTTCGCGCTTCGCGTGCTCGCAGCCACCGACGCGAACGCGGCGCGAGCGCTCCGCACCTTGCGCGCCGAGGGTGAGGACAAGGCGCTCGCGGGCGACGCGCGCGTGCGAGCTCTCGTCGCGGCCCCGAAAGGGCGCTCTACCAAGGCGAAGCCGCGTCCATGACCACCGTAGGCATCTTGGGCGGCGGGCAGCTCGGCTCGATGCTCGGCACCGCGCTGCTCGACCTCGGCGCCGAGGTGCGGTTCTACGACCCCGACTCCGACGCCCCCGCGGCGCGCCGCTTTCGCGACGTCACGCAGGCCCGTGGACCGACGAAAAAGCGCTCGCGCAGTTTGCCGCGCGATGCGACGTGGTGACCTACGAGATGGAACACGTCGAGATCAGCGAGGGCCTCGCGCGCGCTCGCCGACACGACGCGGCTCGCCCGTCGCTCCGCGTCTTGGCGACGGCGCAAGATCGCGCCCTCGAGAAGGCCCACTTGGCGGCGAACGCGCTCCCGCACGCGTCCTTCGAGGTGGCCCGCGGCAAGGCCGAAGCGGCTCGCGTCGCGGCGCAGTTTCCCCTCCCCTTCATCGTGAAGACAGCGCGCGGCGGCTACGACGGCAAAGGGCAGAGCTTCGTGAAGGACGCCGACGGCGCTCGCGCGCTCACCTTCGACGACGACACGGTCTACGTCTTCGAAGAAGCCTTGACCTGGTCTTGGAGGTGAGCTGCATCGTGGGTCGCGATGCCGCCGGCGCCGCCGTCGTGTTTCCGACCTTCGAGAACGTCCACGCGGAGCACATCCTCGACGTGACGCTGGTGCCGGCGCGCCTCCCAGCGCGCTCCGGGCCGCGCTCGAGGATACGGCGCGCCGCATGGCCGACTCGCTCGACGTGGTGGGCCTGCTCACGGTGGAGTTCTTCGTGACGAAGGCCGGCTCGAGTCGGTCGCGCGGCGTTCCCGTCGGCGAGCTCGAGTTCTTCGTGAACGAGATCGCGCCGCGGCCGCACAACTCGGGTCACGTCACCCGCAAGGCGTGCTCGCTCAGCCAGTTCGAGTTGCTCGCGCGCATCTTGCTGGGCGTTCCTTTGACGAAGCCTGAGCTGCTCGGCCCGGCGACCTACGTCATGGGGAAACCTCTTGGGCGACGTGTGGCTCGATCAGAGCGCCGCGCTCGAAGACCTCGACCTCCGCGCCGTCGCCAACTTCCCCGACGTCGACGAGGTGGTCCTCTACGGAAAGCGCGAGGCTCGGCGCCGCCGAAAGATGGGGGGCACTTCATTTGCCACGCCCCCGCCCCGGAGACCGCGGTGGTCGCCCCGGGCGCGCGCCTTCCGCGAGGCGCTTCGTCGAACGTCCTCGACGTAGGCAACGCGGCCCGCGTTTGGCGCCGGCGTTGGCCCCACTTGGCGGGGATTTGCCTCGCCTCTAGGCAAGGACTCGACAGCGGCCCGGGCGCGATAAATTGACGGGGCATGTCCCGAGTCGCCGCGCTCCTCGTCTTGGCCCTCGCAGCCGCCGGCTGCCAACGAGCCGCGTCGCTCGAGGAGCCAGCGCCAGGGCAGCAGCCACGCGCCGCGATCGCCCCCGCTCGCGCGCCCGCGGCACCACCAACCGACAAGCCACTGCTGGACAAGCCGACTGCGATCCCGGCGCACGTTCATGACAAGGACAAGCGCGGCGAGTACGAGCAACGCGTCGCCGATGCGCGGCGCACCGTCGACATCACGCTCTACGGGGCCTCGTGGTGCCCCTCGTGCAAGCAAGCGCGCGTGGCTCGACCAAAACGGAATGGCCTACGCCGAGCACGACATCGACAGCAGCGAGGAGGCGGGCCGCACCATGAGGCGCCTCAACCCGGCCGGCACGATCCCTGTGATCGATGTTGAAGGCGAGGTCGTCGTGGGCTTCGCGCCGGACGCCGTCGACCGCGCCATTCGCCGCAAAGCCGAACGCCGCGTCCAGAGGCTCTGAACGCGGCGGGCCGGTGACTTGTTCGTGGGTCTCTCGCCCGTGGAGCTAGTTCACTTGGCAATGCGGCCGCGATGTCCGCGTCGAGTTGAGCTTGTTCAGAAGCGGCCCCGTTGAGGAAGCTCGCGCTGTATCGCTTGATGAGCTTGCCGTCGCGACCGATGAGGAACTTCGCGAAGTTCCACTCGATCTTGCCAGCGCCGCCGGGCTGCGCCTTGAGCCACGCGTAGAGCGGGTGCTCCGCTCCGAACGTGGAGTCCGTGTTGACGGTGATCTTCTCGAACATCGGGAACGAGACGCCGTACTTGGTCGTGCACGCGGTGATCTCGACAGCGTCGCCGGGCTCCTGCCCACCAAACTGGTTGCACGGAAAGCCGAGCACGAAGAAGCCTGCGTCGCGGTGCTTCTCGTAGAGCGCCTGAAGCGGCCCGTATTGCGGCGTGTTGCCGCACTTGGACGCGACGTTGGTGACGAGCATGACTTTGTTTCGGTAGCGGCACAGCGGCACGGTCTCGGTGGCGGCGAGATCCTGGGCGCTGAACGCGTAGATCTGATTCGTGGGCCCCCGGATCGCAGGTCGTCGGGAGCCCGGAGTCGAAGGTCGAGCCGGTCGTCGACGCCGGCGCCGGTGTCTTCGGTGCCGGCGAGCTCGCGGTGGCGGTCGCCGTCGTGGTGGCCGCGGGGCTACCGCCGGCAGCCGTCTCGGGCTCCGAGCCCTGGCAACCAAACAGGCCGGCAGAGAGCGCGCTTCCACACAGAACCGCGGACGAGATCAGCAAGGCACGCATTCGTTTCCTCCTTGAAGGCCATCCACTGTCGCACGAGCCGCGCCTTCGGGCCACCACACGAGCGATGTCTGCGGTCACACCCAACCACACTCCCCGCACCTTGTCCGCTGCGAGCGAGATCCTCCGTCATGAGCGTTTGATGGGGGCTTGGTCAGGCGGTGGTTTGCGCCGACGAAGAGGCACGCGGAGGCGCGGAAAAGCCGTGTAGGCTCCTCCCACTCATGAACCTCGAGCAGTTCCAGCGGCTCCTCGCGGCCGGTGTGCAGCACGGCGCAAGCGACATCCACCTGCGCGTTGGCGACCCGCCCATTTATCGAGTGCGCGGCGCCTTGGCGCCGCTCAAATACGATCGGTTGACCCCCGAAGACACGATCGCGATCTGCGCGTTCATCGTTCAGGACTCGGATCTGCGCCAGCAGCTCGACCGCATTCAGGAGTTCGACACGAGCTTCGCCTTGCCGGGCATCGCGCGCTTTCGTGTGAACATCTATCGGCAGCGGGGCTCGCTCTCGCTCGTCTTGCGCATCATCCCCGGCGACGTACCGACGCTCGATGGGCTCGGTCTCCCCAAGGTCATTCGCACCATCGCCGAAAACGAGCGCGGCTTGGTCCTCGTGACGGGCGCCACCGGCTCGGGCAAGTCGTCGACGTTGGCGGCGATGATCCGGCACATCAACGAGACGCGGCGCGTCCATCGTGACCATCGAAGATCCCATCGAGTTCCTTCACAAGAACGAGAAGGCCTCGATCACGCAGCGCGAAGTGGGCCCCGACACGAAGAACTTCAACGTGGCCCTCCGCGCCGCGCTCCGGCAGGACCCGGACGTGATCCTCGTCGGCGAGATCCGCGACGCCGAGTCCGTCGACATCGCGCTCAAGGCCCGAGACGGGCCAATGGTCTACTCGACGATTCACACGACGGACGCGACGAAGACCATCGGTCGCATCCTCGCGATGTTTCCGCCCTGAGGAGCAGAACGTGGTGCGGTTCCGCCTCGCCGACGCGCTTCGGGCCACCGTCTCGCAGCGCCTCCTTCCGCGGGCCGACGGCAAAGGCCGCGTCGTCGCCTGCGAGATCATGACCGTCACCGGCACGATCCAGGACTACCTCCGCGATCCGACGAAGAGCTCCGGCATCAAGGATCCTCATCGAGAAGGGCCGCTCCCAATACGGCATGCAGTCGTTCGACCAGCACTTGGTCGAGCTCTACAAGGCCAACGTCATCAGCCACGAAGTGGCGATGGCCGCCTCGAGCAACCCGAGCGACTTCCAGCGGAACCTCGCGTTCGAGTGAGGGGCGCTGCGCGCATAGTCCGGGGACCGCGGAAGTGGCCTTGGTGGGTGCCAGTCTCCCAAATTGTTGGTGGTCGCCGCCCGCGCCGTTGACGTTCCGATGTCCCGAAGAAAGAATCGGCGGATGATGTCCCAAGTTCCCCGAAAGAATCGCACGCAAGCGACGAGGATGTGGGTCCGGAGCCTAAGGGATGGAGCCCTGAGCGAGGAGGCGCTGGCGGATATCGTCGGCGGCGATCCCGAACCTAGCGGGATTCCCGGTCTCGCCTGAGATCGCTCGCAAAGCCGTTTCGGGACGCGAACGCGCAACTCCTCGCGCGTCAGTCTGCGTGGACGCACGGCGGCTGGGCGGCTCCTCGCACGGCGGCCCCGGGGCCTACAACGTTGGCTCGAACTCGCAGCGCGCCGCCGCGATTCGTCCTACGACCGCGGTGATTCGATTCGTCAGCTCCGTCTGCGGTGCGACGGGACCGGCGGCGTCGCCGAGGGTCACCTCCCAGCGCGAGGACGACTTGGTGCACGGCACGCCGTCAAAGGCGACCTGGAGCGACAGCCGCGAGGGCCGCCAGCTTGAGAGCGACCACTCAGCGACGTCGGCCCGCCCAAACGACGTCGACTGATCACTCGAAGCAGCGGCCGCGCTACCGATGGCTGCGCCGATCGAGAATGCGTCGAGGCCCGCTCGATGGGTCACGGTGAGGGCCCGGGGCTGATGATCGCCGATGCCGAGGTACGGAGCGACTGTCGATTCGGGCAGGGCAACGGAATACGCTTGGCCACGCTGCTGCAGCGAGAAGGCGGCGCAAGCCAACGCCTCCCCGTTACGCCCGCCGAGAAGGACGCAGTTCGGGTCGCGCCAGGTGACGAGCGCGCCGGCGCGCACCACGGTGACCTCGACCTTGCTCAGGCGCGCGCCGTATTGCGTCGTCGATACGGTGAAGGTCAGGTCTCCCGCGGCGAGCTCGATGGCGCCCGTGTTGGTCGCCGTGAGCGCCGATTCGTCTTCGGCTGTCGTCGCCGTGTCCCGCGAAGCATGACCAGCGGGGCTCGCGAACCTGGTCCGGGGCGACAATCACCTTCGATGCGGGCGCCGACCCTCCCTTGCTCGGTCGGCAAGCGCGCTGCGCGGCAATAGCGGTTCGTTTTCCGAGGAGACGCCTTCCGTGACGTGCGGGCGTACTTCCGTGTTCGAGGGGACGCCCCTTGCGCGACGGCGCGACGCGCTTCCCGCTCGAGGACCAACGCTCCGTGACGGAGCGAGCGCCTCCATAAACGGCGGCGTGCACTTCCGTGTCCGGACGAGCGCGTCCCTTGCGCGGGCGCGGTGCTTCGTTGTCCGGACGAGCGCCTTGCGTCGTGGGGCGTGAACGCCCGCGCTCCGGACCGGAAGCTTCGTTGTCGGCGGACGGGCCTTCATAAACCGCGGGAAATGCCTTGAGGGTCCGATTGTGAAGGCCCAACCGCCAGCAACGAAGGCCCCTCGCCCGCCGGCGAGCGGAGGTCTCACGAGACGGAAACCGCTTCGCTCGACGAGGAGCCTTCCGAGACGGAAAACGGAGCATCGAAACCCGTGGCGGATCCTCGACTTTCCGAGCGGGAAGGTCGCCCGGCCGAAAACGAGGCCGAGGCGCTCGCGACGGAAGTGTCTCCGCCCGTCGCGGAAGGTGTCGGTCTCGAGCGTGGAGGTTCGCCTTCCGACAAAGAGACGCCCCGCGCCGACAAGGAGACGGATTCTGTCGAAACCGGGTCGTGCGCCGCGGTGCAAGGCCCTGCGCGCTTGCGCCGGCGGTTCGTTTTCCAGAGAAGCGTCCTCTTCGATCCGTGCGCGCTTCCCTCCCCCGCGGGCACACTTTTGTTTTCTGAGCGGGCACTCCACGCTCGCGGGCAGCACCTCCGCGCTCGAGAGCCGCTTCCGTGGCGGCGGGGACACCTTCGCAAACCAGCGGAATCGCTAGGGCGTCGACGGCGCTGGTTTCGTTGCTCACGGGGGAGCCCTCGTGCGCGGCGGCGCAGGGCCGCGCGCGAAGGTGCACACGCGGCGCGCGCATGCACGACGCTCGCGCGCCCGAGCACGACGACGTCCGTCTCAAGCGCGGCCCCCGCGAGACGAAAAACGGAGGCTGAATTTGCGAGCCAATTCGTCCAGTTGCGGACGGGCTTGGCTACGCGATCGGCAGCGGCGCGTTGCGGATCGTTGCAGGGCCGAGCGCGTCGCAACACGCGCGTGCTCCATCGTGCACGACGGTCACGATTCCGCTCGCGAGGGCCATCTCCGCGCACGCGACGGCCGTGTTTCCGAACGAAAGGGTCCTCCTTCGAACAACGAAGCATCGCCTCTCGACAAAGAGACGCTCCCCGCCGTCACGGAGACGCAGGCCTCGGTGACGCAAGCGCGCTCGGTCGTGCACGAAGTGCTTCGTTGGGGAGCGGGCGCGCGGCTACGGGCGCGCCAGGCCACCGGGCGGCGCAACGGCGCAACCCGACGTTTCCGGGAACGACTCACCATGGCGCCACCGGCGCCTTAGCGTGCGTCGACACCTCACGCCCTTGGCTCAATGTCGTTGGCACAGAGGGGGCGACTTCGGCGGTTGCCGAAGCCTAGACCGCGGCCGTCGCTCCGCACGCGTTGCAGGCGGACAGCACCCAGGCAAGCACGGACGCACCAAGTGCCAGCTCAAGCGGCGGTCGCGGCGGCTGGTGTCCCATCGCTCGGTGACCTTCACCACAGCGGCAAGTCCTCCGACGAAGATCCACGCGTACCAGACGGCGGGCCACGGCGGGTCAACTGGACTTTGGCCCGTTCGAAGGAACTCACCAACCGTAAGCGCGGACCAACCAGCACACCCTACTAGGACAAGGCCCGCGCCCCGCGCTGCGCGCCGCGTCTCGGTGTTCGCCGTGCTGCGGGTCAACGCGGTCAGCCAAACGAGCGCGAGGAGACAGGCCACGCCGGCAGGGATCTCCAGAAAAAAGGTCCCAGGGAGAATCGCTCCCATGCCTAGTAGCCCCTCGTAATGTCGCTGTCGTAGCCGCCGATGCGCCGAACCACTTATCTGAATCTGCGGCATCCGCCGACCAGGGGCTAGTCGGGCCCCCACTTATCGGGCGCGGCGGTATGCGCCGACACTCCCAAGCGGCACTGACTGCGGAGCCGACCATCCACGCGGAAAACAGTTGCCGAGTGCATCGTTGGGCGGCTGTCGAGGTAGCCACAATGAGCGCGGAGCACCGAGTCGTTTGCCGTCACTTCCAAGCCAAACGTTGCCTCCTTGCCCCCAAGCGTCGGAGGAAAGAGGAGCGTGCTGCTGTCGGGCGCCAAGACTCCGAGTTGGGAGGAGGCGCGGGCCCGGTCATCCCGACCCAAACGCGGACTGTCTCCCGGTGCGGTTGTGAACCACAAGACCCAAGAATCCAGGCAACGCGGCTGCTGCGAGAAGTCCCGCTGCAAGGAGCCTCGCGCGAGGGGTCATTGCCCCTCCTGCGCGAGCGACGGTGGGCGCGACGTCGTCGCAGGCGAGCAGCGTGAGGAGGCTCTCTCTCAATCGAAGTACTCCAGAGGAAAGAGCGCGTTGAGCCAGGGGTAGAGAGACCCCAGCTTAGCGTTCATGAGCGTCCGAGCATCTTCGCGTATGCCAATGCCCGGGCGACCGTGCAGTTCGCCGCGCGAACAGGCCGCGCTCAGTCGAAGCCCGGTTGAGCAACCCAGGGCTCCAACGGGCGTACAGGTCTGCCGCGCATCACTCGACCATCGAAGAGAACCGCGGCCAAGCGCGGGTACGTCCCCGTGTCCGCCAGATCCACGACGTCATTGACCCCCAAGTCGGTCATCGTCGCGACGTCGTCGAAGAGGCACGCAACCGTCCCGTTGGTGCGGAGAACACATAGGAACCACGGCCTCAACGCAGGGCTTCCGATGACTCGCTTGGCCTCCCCCGGACCGGCCAGCAGGTAGGGACCGACGAAGGGGATCCCCCTCTGATACGAGATCGCCGAGCCATCGCCACGCAAGACGAGCAGCGTGGAATCGTCGCGCGTCGCAAAGTCGACCGCGTTGACGAGGCCCGGCAACGTGACGACTTCGTCGGGGCCAGCGCCTGACTTGAACGCTGGAGCGAGGCCGAACCCCCAACAAGCGAGGCTCCCGGCGAAGCGCCGCACGCAGGCTCCCGTCCCGGAGTCCTCCAACTGCGCGATGCCCGTGAGCTGCGGCTGCAACACGCGGGGGGAGAGCGTTGTTAGCACTCGCCCATCGCTCAGCAATCCTTCCGTGGGAAACGGATCGAAGCGCGGCCCGTGCGGATGGGCGCGGACCACGCCGTCCATGAGCGGCGGGGGCTCCAGCGCGCCCGACGGTGGCATGCGGCATTGCGCGAGCTGCGCGGCACCATCCAGCGTGCAGGCGCGGCCCGACAAAGCGTGACGAACAAGCGTCCGGCCCAGCGTGTTGCTCCCGACGACCTGCCCCTCACACGTCAGCGTGTGGTCGTCGAGCTCGAGGCAGAAGCTGTCGTCGAGCACTCCCGGACGCGGCTGAGACACCGTCGGCGCGGCACCCACGCCCCAAATGGAACGCGCGCGGCCGAAGGCGCTTCCAGTGACGGTGAGCCGCGGCAGGCCGCCCCCACAATCGGTCGCGGTGATCGCGAGTTCGGCGCTATGCGCGGTGACATGCGTCTTGGGCGCGAAGCTGACGGGCAAGCCGAGGCTCCCACCGGCCGGGATGGTGAGCGGCAACGCGCTCGCCACGACGAAACTAGCGTTCGTGGCCGTAACCGCCGAGACCGTCGACGGCTCGTTGCCGTCGTTGTGGATCGTGATTGAGTCCGTGCCAGCGGTGTTGAGCTTCTGCCTTCCGAAGTCGTGCCCCGTAGGCGCCGCGAACCGAAGCGCGGGGCCGGTGGTCATCCGCTTGATGTTGACGACGTAACTCTCGGTGTCGAAGTCGAGCGTGAGCAACTCGTTGTTCGAGCCGGGCACCGTGAGCGGCGCCTTGTCTTCCACCTCGAGCACCACGGTCTCGCCGGTGCGAATCACGCCGCCGGAGACCACGGCGCGGTAACGCGAGCCGGGATCCAAGAGCGCGCGCCAGGGTTTCGTGCCCTCGCCGAAGTACGAGAACGATCTTGCCGCGCGAGTGCGCCGCAGGCGTGCGTGCCCATGTCGAGCGTCGTCTCCACGCGAAACGGGCTGCCGGTCCCGGTCGCCTTCACGGCCAGCTCGCTGGGCACGGTGTTGCAGAGCGTGCCCTTCGTGGTGAGCGCGAAGGCCGCCTTGAAATCGATGGGCGCGCGCGGCTGAAAGAGGACGCCGAAATCCGCCGACGCGCCAGCGGCTAGCTCGGTCGTCGACGGCCCGTCCTCGAGCGCAAACGGATCTGGATCCGCGAGGCCGCGCGAAAGCGCGAGCGCGACGGGCTGGCTCCCGGAGTTCGTGAGCTTCACGGCGAAGCGCGCGGCGTCGGTTGCGGCAACGGGCGCGACGCCGAGTTCCGCGGGCGACGGCACCGTAAGCCACGCACCTTGCGGAACGAAGCGCACGGCCGCGTCGTAGGTCTTTGGCGCGCTCGCCGAATCGGTCTGCGTCTCGATGCGCACCGAGCCCACCACGGGTGTACCCGGGCGCACGCGGTCGACGGGCGCGCGCACGACGATCGAAACGGGCACCTCGCCGTGCGGCTCGAGCTTGCCGGACGTCGCATCGGCGGCTTCGATGAGCTCACGCGGCTCCGCCGAAACGATGCGCCAGGTGAACGCTGAGGCACCTGTGTTGCGGAGAATCGTCGTCAGCTTCTGCGACGCGCCGCAGGGCACGTTCTCGAAGTCGAAGGCCGGGGTGCCAGCGGGTCCGACGCCGAACTCCGCGGCGTCGACGGGGACGGACGACGGCGACGAGGCAGGGCCCGAAGCGGACTCGGTCGAGGGAAGTGGTGCCGCAGGCGAGGAGGAGTAGGGCGGCTAGCGGAGCACCGAGAAAGCGCGCGGGGTGAGCCTGGAAGAACCGTGTGGCACGGTGCGGAGCCTCACTCCAATTCGTAGTCGTCATCGCGCTGCATGTCCTCCGCGGTCTCGAGGTTGTGACGTATGGTTTCGGCGATAGTCGGAAACGTCTCCTCGGCGAGAGCGCTGCGAAGTGCCTCGATGATGCGCTGGATATTCTCGCGCGCCGCGACGCCAAGCACGGCGTTTGAAGTAAAGGCGCGGGCGTCCGGGTCGCTCGATGTGAGTCCCGCAAAGAGCATGTCGAGATACGGAGGATGCGCGCTTAGGAGGTAGAGCGCTTCCAACAGTCCGCTCCTGACTACGGCACTTTGCTCGACAAGGAGTCGTTTTCTTAGGGTTGGGAGGGCTTGTCGAGAGCCCGATCGGGCGATCGCCCAACCAGCGTACGCGCGCACCACCTCTGTCGGATCCGACGACACCAAGCGTTCGAGCAAGGCGGACGACGCCGGAACGCCCGCGGCCACTAGCTCCAGCGCCGCCACCCGGACCAGTGACACTGGATCGCGGAGCGCTCGAGTCACGGCGTCGACCCCTGGATCGCGCTTCATGCTCGCGAGGCACTCGAGGCCGGCTATCCGAACTTCGTGGTCTGCATTCTGCAAGCATTGGATCGCCTGTGCGAATGCCTCGTCGGGCGAGGACTCGTAAGCGCGCGGAGGTCCTCCCGAAGGCCGCTCCGCTCGTTGTCGTCCTCAGTATCGTTGGGTTCGCTCGTCACTTGGACCTAGTCGCAGTCATCGCTATCTGCGCCCGGCGTTGGGACCCGAGGCTTCTGGCCTCCGCCGCCATGCCCGCCCTGACGGCGCTTTCTCCAACCGTCCTTCCCGCGGATCTTCATGACTTCCTTTATTCTTATCTTTATCTCACCGTCTGTGTATCCAAGGTCTCGGAACTTGTCCCGTATCTCGTCGGGGGTGAGGTCACGCGTCCCTTCGCCTTCGCGGTTGGTGTACTTCTTCGACTCATACCGGTCGGGGTCGAACGGTCCCCTACCGAGGAGCGCGTCTGAGTCCCATTCCCTCGCCAGGGCCTCGAGATTGTAGGCGAGCACGCCAAGGACCATGACGTTGATTCCAACGAGGGGAATCGCTTGTGCTGCGCCGCTTGCGGCGCGCCTGCGGCGGAGCCAGTGACGAGAATGTCGGCGATATCCCCTCCGGGGTCGACGAAGTTGATCGGGTCCCCGTAGCAATACGCGTAGAGGTTCACACCCCCGCCAAACCTCGCCGGATCCTTACTCACCCACCTGCCCGTCTCCGGGTCGTAGTCACGCGCGCCGAACCGAACGAGGCCGGTGTCGGCATCGTGGAGCCCGCCGGCGTAGCCGAAGGGGATCGGCTCGTAGCCACCGGTCGTTACGATGGCCTCCATGCTCGCGCGGCGCCCCGAAGGAAGATAGTCGATCCGCTGCACCATGACAGCCGGGGTCACCGAGATATCGACGACAGCGCGAACGCTCCCGTTGAGGTCGCTGATGATTCGATAGACCTTCCCGTTTGGGAAGCCTGCGACGGGCGTTGGTTGGTACACCAGCTCGGGCACGTTGGGCTTCACGCCGTAGGCGAAGACTTGCCGTACTTGCCCAGCTCCCGTGAGCTGCGCGGCGATGCGTAGTTGATCGTCGTAGAGCCAGGCCGCCTCGAAGACGCCGTTCTTCTTCTTGGCGACGCGCCGGTTCTTCCCGTCGATCAGGTATTCGACGTTGTTGACGCTCCGCTTCCGGAGGTTGCCCGAGAGGTCGTAGTCGAAGAGCTCGGTCCCGCCCCGCGACTTCAGCGCGCCGTTGTTCGTGTACGTGTAGGCCACGCCTCCGTACGAAAGCAGTCGGTCTTGGTTGTCGTACGTGGCGGCGAATCCGTTCACCGAGGTGCGGTTGCCGTTCTCGTCGTAGGCGTAGGTGTACGAGGCGGTCGCGCCGCCGCTTTGCACGGCCGTCTTGAGCCTGCCGCGATCGTCGTAGGTGTAGTCCCACCGCACGGCGGTCGACGGCAAGGCGGCCATCGGGGCCATGAGCTCTTCGCGCGACGTGACGCGTCCGAGCACGTCGCGCACGATGCCGCCGGTCGCGTCGCCGGGCTTCGCGATGCGTAGCCACGTCGTTGCCCCCGTCTTCGCTTCGTGCCGCTTCTGGTTCGCCGAAGCCGCTGTATTGCCAAGTGTCGTCGACTGCGCTCTGCACGCGGCCGGCACCCGTGGTGCTGTTGGTGCTCGAGAGCGGGACGCCGACTCCGAGACCGTTGCGCGCGATCGTGAGCGCGCTCATCGTCGCGCCGGCGCTGTCCTTGACGGTCAGGTTTTTCAGCAAACCGTCGGGATCGAAGCCGCGCCCGAGCGCGAACGTGGCCGCAGGACTCGTTTGCGCGACGCGCCGCTCGGCCAGTCGAAACCAATGGTCGTGCTGCCAGTGCACTTCGGCGGTGGCGCTCATGCCCGCGCCGGTGCCCCAAGTCGAGATTCCGCGCACCGGGAGGGGTCCTGCGTAGACGAGCGACAAACTCACGTCGCCGGCGGCGGCGCCCGTGGTGCCCCACGAGGAGGGTCGGCCGAAGGAATAGGTCATCGCCACCGACACCCCGACGCTTGTGTCGATGACAAGCGCGGGCCGAGCAGCGAAGTCGTAGCCAAAGAGCAAGGATCGCGTCGTCGCGTCAAACGGCTCGACGGCCTGCGCCAGGTCCTGGCGGTTGTTGTAGATGTAGCGGGTCGTTCCCGTCGCGAGGCCCGCATCGGGCGGAGTGTAGCTTCGGAGGACCTCGCCGCCGTCGTGGCTCAGCAGGTGCAGCGGCTTGTTCGGCGGCACGACCTGTTCGACGGAGCCGTTCAGGTCGAAGCCGAGGTCCACCAGGCTGCCATCGGGCAAGGTGACGCTTCCATCCGGCTGCGTGACCTTCAATCGCACGGCCGTCGGCCGGCCGATGGCGTCTCGGAAGAACGTGACTCTTCGACCTGCTGGATCGGTGGCCGCGGAGGGCAGCTCGCTCGCGGCGACGTCGTAGTGGTTGGTGAACGTCCGCGCGCCTTCGCCCGCGGTCGGACTCGTCATGGTCACCGTGCTCACGCGTCCGAACGTGCCGCCGTACGCGATGTCGGTGGTCGGAAGACCCGCATCGCCAAGGTACTGGACCTTGGTCACGCGCAGCTTGTCGTCGAGCGTCGTTTGCTGCTGCCGTGTCGGCACCGGATTCGTCGTGGTCACCACGGCGCCCGCGTCGCTGTACACGGTGGTCGTCGTCCAGACCGACGCATCCTGCACCGTGGCGCCGATGCTTCCGCCAACGCTCACCTGTTCCACCGTCGAGGTGACGCCGTAGAGGCCGCCATCGCCAACGGTGTCGAAGCGCGTCGCCACCGTTTTGGTGACCGCGCTCGGCTGATAGGGCGCCATGGATACGACGGCGGTCGTTTCGCTGACATAGTTGGGTGCGAGCATCCCAAACTGGGCTCCGCCGTCGACCGACTTGGTCGTCGTCACCTCGCCATTGAGAGAGTCACCGTCTGCGTGCCGTCGGTCGCGACGCGTTTCGTGGTGACAATCGACGCGGGATCGGTCGTGGTTGTCACGACGCCGCCGTCGGCGGCTTCCTCGGTTCGGTGCTTGGTGGCGGTGCCGTCGGCGCGCCGGAGCGTCGTCTCCCACCCGCGCGGGATCTCGGTCCTCGCGAGCGTCGTCGTGTTGCCTTGATGATCCGTGTCGGCGATCAGCCCCCGCCCGCCGCGTCGTACTGGAACGTGCTCGCGTTGGTGTTCCCGGACGCTTGAAGGTCTTGAGAAGGCCCGTGTCGTCGTGGGTTACGGCGGTTATCTCCTCCACGAGCGGCGAGACCGTTCGCTTGTGTTTGACGCTCGTTAGGTAGCCAGCCCCCGCGGTGCCAGCGGGCGCAAGGGTCAGCGTCGTCGTCTTCCCGAACTGACTCGTGAGGATGACGGTGTTGGCGTCGGGCCGCGTGAGGGCGAGCGTTTGCCCGGTCACGCGGTCAATCACGCTCGCGAGTTTGCCCTTGTCGACGCCTGCGGCGACATACGTGAACTCGAGCAACTTAATCCCGCGGTTGGCGTCCTTCGTAAAGAGGTGACGCCCTGCGCTGTCGAATTCGAAGACGACGGCACCGTCTTCCGAGGGAATGCAGATCCCGCTTGGGCAGCTCAGTGGCGCGGGCGACTGAACGATGAACGCCGCCCTGTTGGACGGTGTCGCCACGAGCAAGGCTCCGTCAGGCCGGAGAGCGATATCTCCGCGCGCGACGTCCGTCCACGCGAGTGGCGGACCCGACACGGGAAGTGTGGTGGGCTCCGGTGCGGCGGCGTTGAAGCGACTCAGGCTCTGCAGCGCGCCGCTGGTGTCGATCCGCCGCAGCCGCCCCTTTTCCGCGTAGATCACTGAGCCAGCCACGAATTGGAGCCCGTGGTTCGGTGGATAGATGGGTGCGCCCAGAGCGGGTACACCATCGTCCGCAAAGCACGAAGAGCCGCACGAGGCAGAGCCGCCAAGCTTGCGAAGGATGCCCGAAGGCTGCAACCGCCAAATCGTGCCGCCCGGCGCATTCAGGCCCTGCTCTCCGAAGATGAGCGAACCATCGGGCGCTCCCGAAAGCCCCCAGCCCACGGAAGGTAGCCGCGGTGGCGACCTGCCCATCGGCGGCGCCTGCCAACGCCGCGCCGCCCGCAATCGTGGTTTGGCGCCAGCCAGGGCCCCCGCACTTTCCTTTGCCGGCGAGCTGAGGATCCAAGGTGATCTTGCGGAGCACCGAGCCGTCGGCTGTGGCGCCGGCAACGACGATCGACCCATCGGCGGTGATGGCGATGTCGCCGTTGCCGTTTACGAATCCGGCGGTGCCATCGTTCAAGCGAACGTCCGTGGCAAGGCAGCCATCGCAACGCCCTGGATGCGAAACTAGAGGCCCCGCCCCGCGATGGTCTCGACTGATGCCGGCCGGCGAGATCCGCCGAACGAACGACCACTCCGCTGGTCGACACGTAGAGCGAGCCGTCGGGCCCAACCACCATGTCTGCTACGGCGACGGGCGACGACGTGGCGCTAAGGCAGTTGCCCGAGTCGGTGCCGGACGTCGGCGCGCCCGAGCCGGCAAACAGGACAGGCACGGCCGTTGGGCTCGAGTACTTCCAGATGCGTTGCTCGGTCGAGCCCGCCGCGTTCTCGCCAGGAACGTTGGCGACGTAGATGGTGCCGTCTGGCGCCACGGCAACGCTGGTCGGGGTCCACGTGTTGAGAGCGGGATCCGTGCCTGGCGCGGGCTTCAGCAACTGAATGACGTCGGTACCCTTGGGACCAGCGCCAAGCATCGGCGCCGGCCATCGCCCATCGCTAGCACCCTCCGGGAGGGGTCGAACTGGTGGTGGGGGCTAAGGTTCCAGCCTCCGAAACCGAGGGGCTTCGCGTTGACGCCTTGCACAGTCCTCTGTTCATGGCGCCACAGCGTCACCTCACGCGCGGCGCGGTCCCCGGTAATCGACGGTCCCGTAGCGGCAGCGCCGAACTGTGGCGTCTGCCGATACAACGTCGCGCCTGCGTAGACGTACCCCGTTGCGATGCGCGCAAACTGCCGAGCCCGGTGACCTCGCGGCCGAAGCGGTCGCGGCGATCCGCGGTGCGGAACGGACTGGTTCAGCGCGGACGCGCTGGCGGACGCCCGCAGCTGCCGGCCCGCGATGTCGACGATGACGTCGACCCGCAGTGGCAAGAGGCCGGCGGCGCGTCGTCGGTGATCGGAACGTCGAACGCTACCTGCCGTCCGAGCTGACGACGCTCTGGTAGCGCAGCTTGAAGGGCGTTCCAACGATCGGAATCTCCTCCGCGAGGATCTGGTTCTCGCACTCAATGATGGAGCCGGGTGCATCCCGGATCCGGTTTCGGGTCGTTCGTGCCCGATGGCTTGTTCGGTGGGTACCCTGCGCCATCGGGGCCCCAGGCCAAAGTTGCAATCCCAATCGCTGAAGTGGAGGAGCGGCGCGCGCCAAAGGCGCTTGGGAGTTGCTGCGGACGCGGTGGGGAACTGCTCGCACAGCTTCGAAAGCTCACCCGCAGGAATGGGCGATTCGCGACCGGCGCGCCCGTAAGGCTCTGCGTGGGCGTGCAGACGAGGGAGACGACCCGCCCGATGGTCTGGGACTTTGCGAGGGTGACGGGATCATCGCTTGGCAACCACGCGCCACCGCTCGGATCAAAGTACCCGTTTGGCATCCATGACCCGGCGTCCGCTACACCCGGGGCACTCGGGTTCGTCGTGATGAAGTCGTCCACGTAGAGAATGGGCCGGGCCACCGGGTCGAAGTTCACCTCGGACTGCATCACGCCACCGACGAGCGCGCGAATCGACGCGGCGTAGGTGTACGCCGTTGCAGGCGGGAGCGTTCCGGGCATGCGTTTTGGACCAGCGGCGCCGACCGTGTAGTCCGTGAAGGTCACCTGCAAGTTCCCCGCGGGACCGGCACCACCATCGGGAAGCACGGTTCGCGCGTTCGGCGGAAACAGCACGAAGGGCTGCCGCTGAGGATGGCCCGGCTCGTTGACCGCCGGCCCACGTTGAATCTGCCACGCCGTCGTGGGCATCGAGAGCGCCGTGTTCGCAGGCGACTGAACGGCGTTGGAGACCAGGACGACGTCCTCAATGGTCACCCAGTCCTGCCACTCCACGGCCACCGTGCGCTGGATCGGGAAGCTCTGCCCGACCGAGATCAGGAGCCGGTAGGTAGCGCCGCCGTTCACGAGGATGTCGAAGGTCCCGTCGACGCCGAGCTTCGATGACCCGAACTCGGGATGACCGATGATCGAAACGGCGTCGCCCCCTCCAATGGAAGGCACGCCGAGCACGCCGTTGCCCAAAGGATCCGAGCGAACGCGCCCCGAAATGATGGCTCGCTGTTGGCCGGCGTCGGCTGAGAAGCTCGCTCCCGTCTGCCTACCCGACGTGAGAAGCACGTCGCCCAACGCCGCGAGATCGGACGGAACCGTCGGGTCGGCGAGCGCAGCGACGGTGCCGGCGTCGCAGCCGGCGGCGGCGCCGGTCTTCGCTCTGGTGACGAAGCCGACGTTCGCGACGCACACCGTCTCGGTGCATGGGTCGCTCGCCGCCGCGGCGGAACCACGAGGCCTGGTGAGATGCGGGTGCCCGTGCTGTTGCAGACCTCGCTGCCGTTGCAGGGTTGCCGCTGTCGGTCGCACACGCGGTGCCCTGCCGTGGCCGACGTTAGCTGTAAGGCAAGCGCCCGCCTGACGCTCGAGGTCAGCGTCACGCGTTGCCGTCTTCGCACGGTGTGCCATTCGTCTTCGGCGGATTCAGAACGCCGTTGACGCAGGTGTCGTCCGTGCAGGGGTTGTTGTCGACGACGTTTGGTGGCGGCCCGGGCAAGCAATGCCCCGCGCCGTCGCACATTTCAGCGCCGTTGCAGGCGTTCCCATCGCTGCAGCCGTAGGTCACGAACGAATGATCGCAGCCGGTGGCGGTGCAGAAATCGGCGGTGCACGGGTTGCCGTCGTCGCATCCCTCATCGCAGAAGTCGCCGAGCTCCGAGATGCTCGACGTATAGAGCGGCCCGCCGCCGTA